>JBCBTA010000086.1:0-9628 GCA_039818905.1 Planctomycetota bacterium | reverse complement strand
ATGACAACCCGCCACCCGCACACCCACTACGCCGTCAAAAGCCGCACAGGACGCAGCGTGAAACGCCCTGAGACGCTCGCGGGGATGGTCTCGTCCGGCGTCTGGCCGGGGATCATCCGCCGGGCGACGCCCTTCATCGAGCAGACGCCGTCGTCCGACACCCCGAGCAGGGAGACCTCCACACGCAGCGTCTCGCCGGGGCTCACGAATGCGCCGTACTTCAGCGCCTTCACCCCCCCAAGGACACATCGCGTCCCCAGACCTCGAGCCTCCGCCAGCCGCCGTCCCGCCTGCACCAGCGCCTCGATCATGAGGACACCCGGCAGCACCGGGAAGGTCGGAAAGTGGTCCTGCAGATACTCCTCGGCCGCCGTCACGTTCTTGATCGCAACGATGCGGTCGGGTTCCTGTTCGATGATGTGATCTATCAGCTCGAAGTGCACGGGGCGAGCAGAATACCCGGCCCGGTCGGTGTTGGCGCGGCGGGCGTAGCATTGCCCCATGTCGCAGCCGCACGACACCCTGATCTCGCCCTGCTTCTGCCGCGGCTGCTTCTACGAGCTCTCCGGCCTGGCGGCCGGCAAGTGCCCCGAATGCGCCCGCGACTTCGACCCTGCCGAGAAGGGTTCCGTCCTGCCGCGCAAGCCCTCGTTCCTCGTGGCCAATCGGCTTCGGCGGTACACGCTGCTGTTCACCATCGCCCTGATGGTCGCCGGCGCCATGTACCTCACACTGATACCCCGCCCCTATGTCCGCTGGGACGGCTCGCTGAACTGGCGCGTCTGGCTCTGGCTCGACCAGCCCTACGGCGTCCAGCGCGTTCCAGGCATGCGCACCGTGGACGTCCTGTGGTGGGGTGGCGAGGTCAGCCGCGTCTCGGCGTACGAGCCCGTGACCTCTCCCGATGGCTCCGTCACCTTCAAGCCGGCGTGGAGCGTCCGCAGGATCGGTGACGACGCCTGGGCCATGAAGGTGCACGCCGGTGGCATCCCCATGGGTGAGCTGCTCACCGCGTTCAACACCCTGCGCGACAATACCGAGCTCTTCGGCGTCGCCCTCGTTGATGGCTCTCCCGGCGGCAACGCCGAGCCATTCGAGGCCGAGGGGCCGAAGGAAGCCGTGCTGACCGCGATCGTGCACGCGTACGACGTACGCGTCGTTCCCTTCCTTCTCTCACCCGAAGACACCGACGTCTGGGTCTACGACGAAGACAAGGAGCAGGCCGTGCTGCTCAGCGTCGAGGATGCCGAGCAGCAGGGGTACGACATCCAGCAGCCGCGCATCTGGAGTGTGAATCGGCACACGTGGCGATGAAGCCCGTATCCTGAAACCCGCATGGCCAGCAGCACCACACAGCGGCGCCGACCTCGCAAGGGCCTCACCTACGCCGATGCCGGCGTTTCCATCGAGAGCGGCGACGCATTCGCCCGCGCCATCCGCGCCCACCTGCGTCGCACCCACGGCCCGCGCGTCATCGCCAACGATGGCGGCTTCGCCGGTCTCTTCCGGCTCGATTACAACGAGTCACTCTTCAAACAGAACTTCCGCGATCCCGTTCTCGTCGCCTGCACCGATGGCGTCGGTACCAAGATCATCCTCGCGCGCGAGATGGGCATCTATGAAGGGGTCGGCATCGACCTCGTCGCCATGAATGTCAACGACCTCGTTGTCGCCGGTGCCGAACCGCTGCTCTTCCTCGACTACATCGCCTGTGGCAAGGTCGAGCCGGCCGTGCTCGAACGCGTCGTCGCCGGAGTCGCGGACGCCTGCCGCGACAGCGGCGCGGCACTGCTCGGCGGCGAGACGGCGGAGATGCCCGACGTCTACGAGCCCGGTGAACTCGATCTCGCCGGATTCGCCGTGGGTGTCGTCGAACTCAGCCGCGCAATGGACGCCACGCGCGTCGAGCCTGGCGACATCGTCATCGGACTCGAATCCGATGGCGTGCACAGCAACGGCTTCTCCCTGGTCCGAGCCGCCGTCGAGCAGGCGAAGCTCAACCTGCACCGGACATATGACGACCTCGACCCCGACAAAACGCTCGGCGAGGTGCTGCTCACGCCGACACATCTCTACGCCAGTCCGATCGTGCGCATCCTGCGCGGCTACCGCGTCAAGAAGGTCGTGACCGGCATGGCCCACATCACCGGCGGCGGCCTCGCCGACAACCTCGGTCGTGCGCTGCACGACGGGGTAGATGCCGTGATCAACGAGCAGGCGTGGACGCCACCCCCGGTCTTCCCGTTCCTGCAGAAGCGGGCATCGATCGAACCGGACGAGATGCGCTGCGTCTTCAACATGGGCATTGGGTTCTGCCTGATCGTCAGGCCCGCCTTCGCCGCCGCGATCATGCGCAAGCTCCACCGCCTCGGCGAGCGAGCCCACGAGATCGGAAAGGTCGTCAAGGGGACGGGGACGGTCCGTCTGCAGAAGCGCCGGCGCGAGTCAAAGAGGCGCGGCTGAATTGGTGCACGATCAGGGCTGAGGCAAGCCCGAGGGGGACCGCCACCAGCACCTCCACGGCACGGTTGATCAGGTCCGCCTCGAGACCGACGCCCAGGGTCACCGCTGTTCCGGCTGCGAGCACTCCCGGCAGCAGCCACGCGAGTCCGCCGACAGCCCACTCCCGAACACCCAGCCCATTCCCGCTGAGCGGGACGAGTGACGCGACCGTCGAGACCGCCGCGAAGATCAGTGCCGCGCTCCACGTGACAGGATGGCCCACGAGCTCGAAACAGATGAAGTACCGGGCAGCCCAGAGGTGCAGCTCGACACAGCGGATGCCGAGCACCGCAATGGCCCGCCAGACCTCGGGATCCGGCTGCGGCCGCACGTGCCTGGCCCACACGGCCAACGCGGCGATCGACAGCACCAGGACACCGGCGATCACCGGAAGCCAGCGGTCCAGCCAGGGCATCGACGCACCGGCGATGCCAAGCACCAGCACGACGGCAGCGCCGGCCAGCGAGAGCGTGTACGCCCACAGCAGGACGCGAACGCTGTCTCGCACGCCGATGCCGTGCACCGCCTTGTGGTACGCCACGCGCCCGAACAGTCCGGGACGCAGCGGCAGGAAGTTCAGCAGCCATGCCGTGTTGACAAGCGCGATCATCTCGAGCCACGACACGTGGCCATACCGCACGGTCAGAATCCGGAACGCGACACCGCTCAGGAGTGCCGTCACAAGCGTCAACCCAGCGAGTATCGCCAGAGCCGGAAGGTGTACCGAGAGTGACGGCAGCGCTGCGCCATCACCTGACCGAATGATGGTGACCACCGCCAGCGCCAACAGGACGATGGCGACGACGTATGCGACCACGCGGCGAATCGATCGCCCCGTCATGAGCCGGGCGGGAACGCATCGCGCACCAGCCGAACGAGTTCACGGACGTCCGGATCCTCGCTCTCGCCGTAACGCTCCAGCATCTCGTCGTTCGGCGACGTGACGAAGGCAGGTAGCAGGGTGGATGACAGGCGTCCGGGATTTGTCTTGAAGGCGTCGATCACCTCGGGAGTGAACTGTGCCTTGTTGAGCGATGCAATCTCCGAAAGCCACGCAAGCGTCACGGCACGTTCGAGATCGCTCATCGAGGGGAGCCGGCCGACAATGGCCGACAACAACTGCGTCTCGATGCGGCTGGCTTCCACATCCTCGCCCGGAGCAAGTGACTTGCGGGCGGCGATGGCCCGCGCGTGGACGACTGCCTCCATGAGCGCAGGGCCGGACGCCTCCGAGATGCGCGACGCCAGCTCCTCGGGAGGGAATGACGGGTCGAAGTGCGTGCTCGTCATGAGTGGCGAGAGTTGTGTCAGCGCCAGCGCGCGGGGACGGTAAATGCCTTGCATGTCGGGCTGGAATCCCTGGATCACCTGAGATCGCACCGTCGCCCGCTGCAGCGCGTTGGACGTGAGCATTCGACCGACCGAGCCGCGCATCAGATCCGTGCGAATCGTCACCTCGCTCTTGGGCTCCAACCGCAATCGGCTTGCGATCTGCAGGACGTACGGCTCGATGCCCTGCGACAGCGCGACACTGCCGATGGTCAGCCTGGGCGACAACATCATGCGCTTCGGGATCGGGCTTGTCTCACCAACTGCAAGCGGCCACGACGAGACGTTGCGAACCGTGACGATGAGTTCCATGGGATCCAGTGGCGTCATCTCGAGCTTCGGCGCCGAGACCTCGAGGGCCATCAGTCTGTTGGCGTCCGACAGCGCCTGATTGAGCCATGGAGCGAGATCAATTGCCGCCTCGTCCAACGCATTGGATGATGCAGAGCGGATGACCAGGGGCTTGCGCTGCTCGCGACGAATGCGGTTGAGGCGAAGCCACGAGGCTGCGCCCAGGGCACTGCGGGGATCATCCTGCGCCAGGATCGCGTAGTGCATGACGGCGTCGTTCTCGTCACCCTGCGTCTCGGCCAGGTTGGCCAGCGCCCACCGTGCCATGTCGTCCGTCTCGGCGAGCGGATCGAGCAGCCGATGTGCCTCCTCCTCCTCGCCGCGAACCGCCGCGAGCCAGCCACGGAACCGCTGGAACGTCTCCGGCGAGATGTCCGACGGCAGCGCCCCGGCGGCCTGGTCCTTCTCCAGGCGATTGAGTTGCAGCTCCACGTTGTCGAATCCGAAGCCGGAGAACAGCCGCAGCCACAGCAGTTGCAGATCAAGCTCCAGCTGTGACTCCTGCAGCTGCTGGCGGACTCGATCGACGTCGATCCCTCGCCGCTCCGCCTCTTCGGGCGTCATCAGATCAAGCTCGTTGAGCGCCTCGAGGTTCTGGCCGAGCCGGCCCAGGATGCTGATCTCCACCGCGGGGAAGGCCTTGATGAGATTGTCTGGCTCGTAGTCGGCGTCCTCCACCAGACCGTGTGTCACCAGGATGGCCATGCGCAAGAACTCGACCTGCAGCGACAGCAGGATGACCGGCATCTCACCGACTTCATATCCGTCCCTGGCCCTCGCCTCGCGGACGGCGATCTCTTCATCAATCAGGCGTTGACGCAGTGAACTGATGAAGCTCAGCGCCGCTTCGGGCCCACGGGTCACCCACGTGCACAGCGCAAAATCAAACGTCTGCTGCGGGTTGAGCACGTCGCCACGCTGGAAGATGATCCCCGACAGAAGCGACTGAAAGCGGAGCGCACCGGTGAATGCGCCGTGCTGCATCAGTTCGATGGCGATGTTCTCGTGTGCGCTCGGATCCAGCGGATCGGCAAGCAGGACGTTCGCGAGAATGTCGAAGCGCTCGATCGGATCGTCGGACAGTGGCAGGAAGTAGCTCGCGTACAACGCAGCCGCATCCTTGTTCGTCACATCGAGCGTCGTTGCAAGGACGAGGTACTCGAGGAACTTCTGCTCCTGCCCATTCTCACGGGCAAGCATCGCGGCATCGAGCGCCAGACGGCTGCGCACCGCCGGGTCGAGCGGTGCCCCCGCCTCACCCAGGAAGTTCTCGTACGCCGCCAGACGAAGATCCGCGTTCTGCAGCTTGCCGATCGCATGTAGCGCAACCTGGAGCTGGGCCACCGCATCCTGCGGCTCAAGCACCAAGAGTTGTCGCGCCAGCTCGAGGTGACCTTCGTCATCGTCCGCGGCGCTGCGGGCCGCGGCTTCCAGACGAATCAGCTCGACGTCCTCCGGCGCCAGGCGGCGCAGGATTCGGAGGCTCTGGGCAGCGATGAGTAGATCGGAGCGGCTCGGGTCGTCCACGCCGCGAAGACGCGACAGTGCCGAGCGTGTCAGCGTGCTGACGGCGAGACGATCCAGCGTGGTTTCAGATGAATCCTGGGCTCCGGCATCGGGGCTCAGCAGACCGCCGAGCATGCACAGCAGCAGGAATGCCAGGACTGCGGCACGAGGCCGTGACGGACAGGAACGATCACATCGCATAGCCGACTCCGGGGAGCAATTCTCTATGTCAACAGTCGGACGGATGCGACCACGAGAGTGAGCAGGGTCACCAAAGCGGTCAGAAGCTCCACTCCGTACGCCAGCGCAGGGGCTCGGGGTCGGCACAGACGGTCGGCAACCAGAACCATGCACACGAACTGGCCCGCCGCGATCAGGAAGATGCCCACCCAGAACCACTCGGAGGAGGCCCCTGGACCACTGGCTGAGGCCAGCAGCGTCAGCCCGAAGACCGTCAGAAGCCCGGCCCAGAGCAGCCCGAAGACCACCGGTCCGGTTCGAATTGCGAGCCGCGCGAGAGCCATCCCCGCCGTCCTCCCTGACTCGAGGTGCCCAACGTCCGAGAAGCGTACTCGGAGCACCGCGGCACGGCCATCGACCGCGTTGACGCCCCGAAGGGCCATTGGTACGGTCCCGCGGCTCGGGAACCGCAGCGGATCCGCTGCGGACGTGAGTCCAGACGACCGGTGGTGCGCCGGCGTGGTCCCGAGCACCGACTGGTGGGAAACGACCGGATGCTTCTCCGCATGATCAACCGATTCTCGGCTCGATTCGCCGCCGGTGGCTTTCTCGCCCTGGCACTGACCATGCCCGCCGCGGCTCAGGGGCCGCTTCCGACGAGCCTCACGCAGGCCAGCTCGCTCAATGCCTCGCAGCAGGCAGATGTCGAGACGTTTGTCCGCGAGCAGTTCGAGCTGATCGCCTCCGGATCCGCGACCGACATCCAGGCAGCCCGCCGGGCGCTGACCGCCCCCTTCGAGGACGACGCCACGTCCATCGGTTTCCGGCTTGCCTGTGGCAGGGCCGCCTCGCAGCCCATCCGCACCATCCTTCGCGGTGACGACGCCCACCGTGCCGCCAATGCACTCATCGTTGCCGGCCGCATCGGCACCCCCGACACCATCGAGGCGCTCGGACAGGGTCTCCGCGACGATCGATCCGCCATCCGCTCCATCAGCGCCAGCGCACTCGGCGGCGTCATCAGTTCCGCTGCGCCGATTCCGATCCGGCGGGCTCAGGCCGAGACGGCGCTCCGCCTTGTCGTCAACGCGGTGGAGATCGAGTCCGACCCACGCGTCGCCGCACTGCTCTTCGAGGCCACCAGCGCCGCTCGGGAGACGGACCTGCAGAACGTCGCGGCCGATCGCGTCGCCGACGTCCTTCCGGCGGTGCTCATCAACGTCCGCGATGCCCAGCTCACCCCCGCTGACGCCGCACTGTGGCCGGCGGCGCTCATTCGCTCCGTCGATCTGCTCCGTAACAACCTGATCGACATCAAGGCGATGCGCAACCCGCCGGCGGACACCCTCAAGTCACTGCTCACCGCCGGCGGCAGCGTGATGTACTACGCATCCACGCGGCTTGATCTGGAGGCCACAGCGGACCTCGCAGAATCAGGTGAGGCCGAATCGCTGCAGTTGCTGGTCGAGTCTACCGAGCGACTGCTCGAGTTCTCCGAACGCTCCGCGACCCAGGGCCTGCGTCTGCCCGACCGGTTCGCCGAGAGCATCGAGGACGATGATCCGACCGCATTTCTCGACGCCGTGCAGTCGCTGCTGGACAGGCTCGAGCAACTCGGTATCGACCGAACCGATATCGAAGGGTGATGTCGCGACGCGCGCACGGCTGAGGAGGGGGGCATGCGCAAGATCCTGGTGATCTTTGGCGGTCTGGTGGCGGCTCTCGCCGTCACGGTGTCACTCGATCGTCCGCTCCCGGACGCCGAGCTCACGCTCATCCTTCCCGTTCCCTACAACACCCTCGATCCACAGCGGATGTCGTACAGTCAGGACATCCGCCTCGCCTACGGCATCTACGAGCAGCTCGTGCGCTGGGACAACATGAGCGAAGAGTTCGACATCGTCCCCGCGCTCGCGCGAGAGTGGGACATCTCGGACGACGGGCTCGTCTACACCTTCCGGCTCGATCCCGATGCAAAGTGGTCCAACGGCTCGCCACTCATTGCCGAGCACATCGCCTACTCCTGGCAGCGCGCCATCTTGCCGGATACCGCGGCTGACTACTCCAACCTGTTCTTCTGCATCCGCGGAGCGCGGGACTACTTCGACTGGCGCAGCGCGCAACTGGAGGCCTACGCCGAGCGCCCGCGCGCTGAGCGCACGCTCGAAGCGGCACGCGCCCTGCGCGAAGCGTCCAATCAGCACTACCGCGAGACCGTCGGCATCGAGGTCATCGATGATCACACGTTGCGCGTGACGCTGGAGCGGCCCACCGCGTACTTCCTGGACCTGTGCGCATTCGCGCCCTTCTCGCCCGTCTATCCCCCACTGCTCGAAGACCATCTCGAGATCGACGGCGCATCGGGCAGCATTCGCCAGCGGTACGAGTGGACCAAGCCCCCGCTGATCGTCACAAACGGGGCGTACAAGGTCGCCTCCTGGAAGTTCAAGCGGGCGATGCGCCTGGAGCGCAACCCCTACTACCGTGCGCCGGAGATCATCCGATCGGAGTCGATCAACATCCGACCCATTACAGAGAACAACACCTCGGTCCTCGCCTTCGAGCGCGGCGTGGCGGACTGGCACACCGATGTGCGCGTCGAGTACATCGGCGATCTCCTGGAGGCCAAGCGCGAGGGCAGGCGCGATGACGTCCATGCGCTGACGACCTTCGGCACGTACTTCTGGTCCTTCAACTGCACCCCGACGCTGCCCGACGGGCGAGCCAACCCATTCCATGACGCCCGCGTCCGACGTGCATTCACCATGTCGGTGGACAAAACCCGCATCGTTGAGAGCGTCATCCGAGGCGGCGAGAAGGTCGCGACGACCTTCATCCCCCCCGGCAGCATCCCGGGCTTCGAGGAACCACAAGGTCTCCCGCTGGACATCGACCGTGCCCGGGCCGAGTTCGCCGATGCGGGCTGGCGCGACCGCGATGGCGACGGCCTCGCCGAGAACGAGAGCGGAACACCCTTCCCCATCGTCGAACTGCTGTACTCGACCAACAGCTATCACGAGGATGTTGCGCTGGCCATGGGCCAGATGTGGGAAGAGGCCCTCGGCGTGCGCGTCAAGCTCGATGGCAAGGAGACCAAGGTCTACAAGGACGAGCTCAAGAAGCAGAACTTCATGCTCGCCCGCGGCGGGTGGTTCGGCGACTACGGCGATCCGACGACCTTCCACTACCTGCATCGCACCGGTGACGGCAACAACGACCGTGGCTACTCCGACCCATACTTCGATGGACTCATGGACCAGGCCGACGCCGAGCCCAATCCCGATGCGCGTATGCGCGTTCTCGAGGAGGCCGAGCGCTACACCATGGAGGAGACCCTGCCGCTCATCCCGGTGTTTCACTACAACTGGTACTACCTCTTCCGGCCGCCGACTGATGCCGATGGCAATCCGAACCCCGGCGGGCTCCGCAACGTCTCCTACCATCCCCGTCTCGTGCAGTACATGCACATGCTCGAGGTCGTCGATGAGGACGCAACTGCGTCGGCGAGCGCCGCGCCATGATGGGACTCATCGTCCGGCGCCTCGTGCAGCTGCCGCTGATCCTGCTGGTGATCTACACGGTCACCTTCATGCTCGCGTGGGCGTTGCCAGGCAGCGCCGTCCTCAACGACGAGGGGCGTGCTCCACCCAAGGCCGTACTCGACGCCATGGAGGAGCAGTACAACCTCGTCGTTGAGGACGGCGCTGCCTGGCAACGCCCACGCGAGCATGAAGGTGACCGTGTAGATCACCAGCAGGAT
>JBCBTA010000085.1:0-9766 GCA_039818905.1 Planctomycetota bacterium | reverse complement strand
GGCAGCCGCGGCTGTCACCGGTGGCGCGGGCTGGTGTATCGCACGCGCCCACACGACACCGGCCAACCACCTCTCGCATGCGCTCACCGAAACGCCACGGCTCATCACCGTGGATGGCGTTGTGACCTCCACACCACAATCACGCCCCAGCCAGCGCGGCAGGCTTGCGTCCTTTGCGCGCCATACAACCGAGGCCCTGCGCTTCGAGTTCCGTGCCGACCACGCCATCGATGACGACAACACAGCACACGCGGTGCAAGGCACCCTGTACGTCCGGGTCACGGCACCAACGCCCGATCCGCCACGAGCAGGCGACCGTATCCGCATCACAGGCTTCGCCACCGCCATCCGCGCCCCTGGAAATCCCGGCGAACTGGACATGCGCCCGCTCGCGACACAACACGACATCGCAGGGGCAATCCGGATGACCGGTCCGGATTTGATCACAGACCCAGACACCGGACCATCACCTCGCACCCGCATCGCCGCACTTCACGCGCGCATCATTGGCACAGCGCGGCTGCGGGCGTCTCGCGCACTGCCCGACGACGTCTTGCTGCACGCACTGCTGCTTGGTCAGCGCGATCACCGGTTTCACGACCTGTCACAGCCGTACCTGCGCAGCGGCGTCGCCCACATCCTCGCGATTAGCGGCCTGCATCTCGCGCTGTTGTGTGGCATTGTCGTCGTCGTCGTTCGCCTCACGGGAGATCGCCCGCGCCTGGAGACCGCCGTACTCATCGGTACGGTCGCGCTGATGCTGCTCCTGGTCCCTGCACGCGCCCCCATCGTGCGCGCCGGCGCAATCATCATCGGCCTGCGGACTGCCGAACAGTTCGGCCGCCGCTATGACCCACTCAACACACTCGCATGGATCGCCGTCGCAATGCTTCTCTGGAAGCCGCTGGATCTCTTCAGCCCGGGCTTCCAGTTGTCCTTCGGTATCGTCGCAGCGCTTCTCACACTGGTGCGCCCACTCCAACACCGACTCTTCGGCCCTCCACACGATCCCGATCACCGAAGCCGCTCGCGATGGACATTCGAACATGTCCAGAGCGCACTCTGCGTGTCGGTCGTCGCATGGCTCGTGAGCATGCCCATCGTCGCCTACCACTTCGGCCTGGTGTCGCTGACGGCTCCCCTGACGACGCTCGTCATCCTCCCGATCGTCACGGTTCTCGTCGGCTCGGGCTGGCTGCTTGTCCTGCTCAGCCTGATCACACCCGACGTCGCACAATCCGTCGCATCCTTGTTGGATCTACCAGCTGCCGCGCTTACCGCAGTGGTCAATGCATTTGACGCCATCCCGAACGCCGCGCCGCGGCTGCCGCGCATCTCCTTCGCACTGACCATTGGTGCAACGCTGTGCGCCATCGCAATCACACGCCATGGCATCATCCGTCAGCCGCGCGTACTCGCTGCGCTGGTCGTTGTCGCACTCTGGACAATGGCCGAGATTCGCTCCAATCGGCTTTCGCATGACATCGAAGTGCGCCTCGACACACTCAGCGTTGGGGATGGTTCGGCCCACCTGCTCCGCTCCGGACGTGATGCCCTGCTCTTCGATTGTGGCAGCTCATGGTTCGGCATTGGTCAGCGCACCATTCCGAACGCTATCCGCGCCCTGGGCGTGCGCTCCGTGCCGACCGTCGTCCTCTCCCACCCCGACACCGACCACTACGCAGGCTTGCTCGACAGCATCGAGCCGCTTGGTGTGCGCACCGTTCTTGTCGGTCCGACGTTCCGCCGCGATGCCATCGACAACCCCGATGGAGCGACTGCCTTCGTCCTGCAGGAACTCGATCGCGCGGGTATCGCAGTCCGTGTCGTCGTGCAGGGCGATACGGTACCGCTTGGGCGACATCAGCTGCGCTTCATTCACCCGCCAGCGGCGTTTGTCCCCGACTCCGACAACGATGCATCCCTTGTCGGGCTGATCGATGTCGAGCCGCTCGGGCGTCGAATCCTGCTCTGTGCCGACATCGAGCGACAGGCCATGGACGCGCTCGCACCACTTGAACTGCGAGCGGATGTCATGAACGCGCCACACCATGGCTCCGCTCGCGACTTCGCCTTCACATTCGTCGAGCGGATCGATCCGAGCGTGGTCGTCCAGTCCACCGGGCCGTCGCGCCTCGATGACGAACGGTGGGACGACGTGAAGGTTGGGCGCCGGTGGTACACCACCGCTCGCGACGGCGCTCTCTCCGTCAGCATTCTCAAGGACGGAACGATCCGCAGCGCCTCATTCCGACGCCGGTGACTCCGCCGGGAGCATATCGTCCGGCATGACCGGGCCCGGAGGATCCCCGAAGTCAAGCTCACCGTTGCGGGAGAAGGGCTGCCTCGGGCGGCGGATGTTGGAGTCGAACAGCAACTCGGCGATCGAACCGGGCACCTCGTAGATCACCGTCCCCACCATGCGGTATTCCCGAATGCCCGAGGGCAGCGTCTCACGCTCACCGAGTCCGATCGCCGCCGGCAGGCGCATTCTCTGGCTGCCGTTGGCCGGCAGCGTGACCTCCGGCGAACGCACGCCGCCGAAGCGGCGACGGCCATCGAGAGACAGCGAGTACTCCACCGCCTCCAGGATCAGCGGCTCATCATTGGGGTTCTCGCCCTCGACCTCGAACTCGATGACGAATCCCTGCGCAGTCTCCTCAACGATCGCTGCATCCAGCACCGTGAACTTCGGCGGCGCGTACCCGCACCCACCTGCCCCCACAGCAACAACGATCGCCGCGGTCATCGCGACTGCCACACTTTGAATTCGCCGGTCGGTCCGCACGGAGCGAAGACTACCATCCCCTCGGTGCCGAGCCCATCCGACAGCACGACTCCATCGATTCCGGTGTCGCAGCTCCTGCGCCGTCTCTTCGCGCTCGCATGGGCCCACCGCACCGCTGCGGTCCCCGCCCTGCTGATCACGATCGTCCTCCAGCTCTTCACCCTCGCCGGCCTCGCCGGACAGGGACTGGCCATCGACGTTCTTCGCCAGCGGGCCGATGCGAGTGCTCCTGCGCCCGAATGGCCCTTCGGCCTCGAACCCCCTGAGTCCACCACCTTCATTGGCAAGCTGCTCATTCTGGGTGGCTTCATCCTCGCCGCGGCACTGCTGGTCGGTGTCCTCCGCTTCGCCCAGCGCATCGCCGACGAGCACTTCGTCCAATCCTGCATCGTTGACCTACGCACGCGCCTCTACGGGGTGCTGCAGCGACTCGGCTTCCACTTCTTCGACACACACGACACCGGGCAGATCATCCAGCGCCTCACCGCCGACTCCCAATCGGTCCGCATGTTCATCCAGGGCGTGATCATCCGACTGCTGATCACCCTCGTCACGTTCGCCGTCTTTCTCACCTTTATGCTCAAGACGCACGCGCTGCTCACGATCGCGTGTATCAGCGTCTTGCCCATCCAGGCCTTCGTCATGGCTCGCTATGGCCGGATCATCAAGCCCGCCTTTCTCGAACAGGCGCGGCTGGTGGACCGGTACGTCCACTACTTCCAGGAGTCGATCGCCGGCGCCCGCGTCATCCGCTCATTTGCGCGCGAAGCCGAACGAACCGACGGCGCCGACTCCCGCACCGCCAAGGCACGCGATCAGCGCATGCACATCGATCGCACCCGCGCCACGCATGTACCCGCGGTGATGTCCACCACGATCCTGTCCTCCGCCGTCCTCCTCGGCGTTGGTGGATGGCTCGTCCTGCTCGGACCCACCGAGGGCGGCATCGCGCTAGGCACCCTCTGGATTTTCCGCGGCCTGCTCGAGAAGCTCGGATCGCAGGCGGAGGCCATCGCCTTCGTCGCGGCCAGCGCACCGGAGTCACTCGCCGGCGCCGAGCGTGTCTTCACGCTGCTCGATCACCCGCGCGAGATCGATGACGCCCCCGACGCGGCACTGCCGGCGCCATCGCTCGACGGGCGCGTCGAGTTCCGCGAGGTCACCTTCGGCTATGACCCCGCCCGGCCCGTTCTGCACGACATCTCCTTCGCGGCTGAGCCCGGCGAGACCGTCGCCATCGTCGGACCCACAGGCTCCGGCAAATCCACGCTGCTCAGCCTCATCGCGCGCTTCTACGACCCGCAGACGGGGCAGGTCCTCGTGGATGACACCGACGTGCGCGGCCTGCCCCTGGCCGACCTCCGCCGCGCCGTCGCCATCGTCTTCCAGGAGCCCTTCCTCTTCTCCAACACCATCCGCAACAACGTCGCCTTCGGTCTGCCCGAGACCGATGGCGATGCGATCATCCGCGCAGTCCGCGACGCCGCCGCCGAAGAGGTTGTCGATGAGGCCGAATCCGGCTTCGACACCATCGTCGGCGAGCGCGGCGTGTCGCTCTCCGGCGGGCAGCGCCAGCGACTCACCATCGCCCGCGCGCTGCTGCTCGATGCGCCCATCCTCATCCTCGACGATGCCACCGGTGCCGTTGATTCCATCACCGAGGCCGGCATCCAACGGGCACTCCGTGAGCGCACCCATCAGCGCACCACCTTCATCGTCGCCCATCGTCTCTCGACGCTCCGCCGCGCCGATCGCATCCTCGTCCTCGATCAGGGACGCATCGTCGATTGCGGCACGCACGAGGAGCTCATGACCAAGCCCGGCCACTACCGTGCCGCAGCACTCATCCAGCTCGCCCTCGACGAAGGCGAGGACAACGACGAAGCCGTGCCGCAGGAGGGCGTCGCATGACCACCCTCCCCGAAGCACTCGTCGCGGCACCCACCGCCGAGGAATCCCAGGGCGATCGCTATCGCCCCATCGAGTGGAACATCTGCAAACGGCTGTTCCACTACATGTGGCGCTATCCGCGTACGCAGATCTTCATCTGCATCTGCGCCATCACCATCGCCGCCATCCACTCGCTCACGCCGCTGGTCATCACCGAGACCATCCGGCGCACCATCGAGCGTCCCGAACTGTGGACCGAGCCGACCGGCCTGACGCCCCTGCAGGGCGTGATCACCGGGGCGGGTCTCGTCGCACTGCTCGCCGTGAGCTACTACATCGTCATGCGCGTGCGCATGCGACTCGTGTCGCGCCTTGCCGAGCATGTCGTCTACGACCTGCGACACGACATCTTCTCGCACGTACAGCGACTGGACATGGCGTACTTCGATCGCACCAAGCTCGGGCGCATTCTCTCCCGCGGCACGAGTGATGTCGCGGCCGTGCGCAACGCCGTTGCCGAAATCGTGCCGCGCACGCTCATCCATGGCCTGATGATGGTCGGCCTCTTCATCATCATGCTCACCTTCGACTGGGTGCTCGCCCTGATCCTGCTCGCCATGGCGCCCGTACTGTGGTTCGTCAGCAACATCTTCCGCCGGCGCATGGGGCACGCCTACCGCGCCGTGCAGGAATCCTTCAGCCGGCTCACCGCCAACATCGCCGAGAGCATCGCAGGCATCCGCGTCACCCAGGCCTTCTCGCGCGAGCAGCGCAACGACGAACTCTTCCGCAACCTGTGCCTGACCCACCGCGCCCGCAACATGTCCGCCGCCAGGATCCACGGCGTGTACATCCCGCTGTTCGAAGTCTCCAGCCAGCTCATCGCAGCGATCATCGTCATCGTCGGCGGCTACCGCGTCGCCAACGGATACATGGACGTCAGCGACCTCATCGGCTTCCTCCTGTGCACCGGCGGCTTCTTCATCTCCATCATCATCCTCGCCGAGCTGTACAACACGACGCTGCAGGCGATGGCAGGCGGCGAACGCATCTTCGCCCTGCTCGACACCGAGCCGCACATTCACGATGCGGCCGATGCTCGCGACCTCGTGCGCACATCAAGCGGGGCACGCGTCGAGTTCGACGGCGTCACCTTCGGCTACGACCCCGAGCGTCCCGTGCTGCGGGATATCTCGTTCACCGCCGAGCCAGGCCATGTCGTCGCCCTCGTCGGCCACACCGGTTCGGGCAAAACCTCCATCGTCAGCCTCATCACGCGCCTGTACGCCCATCAGCAGGGCGACATCCGCATCGATGACGAGCCCATCCAGCAGCTCACTCTGCATTCGCTGCACCGACAGGTCGGACTGGTGCTGCAGGACAACTTCCTCTTCACCGGCACCGTTGCGCAGAACATCCGCTTCGCGCGGCCCGACGCCTCCGACGACCAGGTCCGCGAGGCATGCCAGGCACTGGACTGCCTCGATGTTCTCGAGGCGCTCCCCGAAGGACTGGAGACCCAGGTCGGCGAGCGCGGCAGCGCACTCTCACTCGGCCAGCGCCAGCTCGTGTGCTTCGCCCGTGCCATGATCGCCGACCCGCGCCTGCTCATGCTCGACGAAGCCACCAGTGCAGTGGACACCTTCACCGAATACCGCATCCAGCGCGCACTGGAGCGACTGATGGCCGATCGCACCAGCATCGTCGTGGCCCATCGCCTGAGCACCGTTCGCCGCGCCAATCAGATCCTCGTCCTCGAAGCCGGACAAATCATCGAACGAGGCGACCACGACACTCTCATGACAACCGGCGGCCACTACAGCACGCTGTACAACGAGTTCATCCGGCTCAGCAGCGAGTGATGCACCAGGCAAGAGGCATTGGGCATTCGGTCACGCCCACAGAACTCCACCAAGCCGCCGGATGAGGCGCAGCCGAATCCCCGGATCCCTCCTGCCCACTGCCCACTGCCTACTGCCTTCCCTCTTCCAACACCAGCAACTCCCCCAGCACCCCCGCCATCCACGCGCGGCTCTTCTTCAGCAAACTCGCACCAAGCCGCTGCTCGCGCTGCCCCTTGATCACGACGCACGGCACGCCGCCATGCCACCACTTCGTCCGGCCGACGCGCACCCTGCGCACATCCGCGGCATCAAACGCCCGCCGCCGCACGAACGGCCCGAGCCCTGTGATGACCTCTCCTTCGGCGACGTCGATGTGCACCTCGCACCGCCCGAGCAGCGCATTGACGAACAACACCAGCATCCCCGCGCCCGCAACAAGAAACGGCGCGATGCCAAGCCACAGCATCACCTGCGTCTGACGCGTCACCCCGCTGCCGCTCACGCCGATCCCGAGGAACAGAAAGAACCCGTTCCAGATCGCCGCGATGAACAAGAACCCGAGTGCCGTCACGAAGTCACGATTCCGCGCAACAACATGAATCTCCTCCCCCCTGCGTCCACACCGTGCATCCCCACGGCGCCACATCACCAGCAACCGGCTCGCGCAACATCGTGACGCCCCCGTCAGATCACCTGCCCCACCCAGCCGCGTGTGAGGCGTAGCCGAATGCGCGAATTCTACTGCCGCCTGCCCAGTGCCAACTGCCTTCTCTACCGCCACGGCCAGAACGGCAGCGTGGAAATCGCAAAGACGAGCGAGGCGACAAGCAGCACGTTGTAGACCCAACCCGGCCAGTGGATCGACTCGCGCTCCGTGCGCATTGTCTCCCACAAGCTAGACTCAAGGCCCTCGAACCGCGCAGGATCAGGACTGCGAATCTCCTTGGTGTAGTACCGCATTCCACAGCGGGAGCTCTGCCGCCGCCTCGTCGAGGACAGCATGGAGAGCCGCCGTAACGACCTCAGAGTTCACTTCGTAGCCGGGTTGGCAGTCAACGATGTCGACTGACATGCTCATGGTGCGCTTCCGAGTCGTCGGGCCTAGCAAGCCGCGGAACGTCTTCCACCCTGCGAGATCAACTTCGATCAGGCAGCCCTCAGGCTCGCGCTCCCATTGACTGCTGTCCATGAAACTCCGAACGTCGAACGCACCATCGACCACGACGATCCATCGTGCCGTTCTCGGCTTCTCCGAAACTGGAGAAGGGTTCAGCCCAGGAATGACGCCGATCAGCACTGCACCGAGGCGAGAGCCAGGCATCCCGACGAGCACAAGCAAGAGGAACAGTGGAACAAACCACGGCCAGAGTTTGAACCGACGCGCTCTCACGCAGTCTTCTCCCGCCACGGCCAGAACGGAAGTGTCGACGTGGCAAAGAGCAGCGAACCAACGAACAGCACGTTGTAGATCCAACCCGGCCAGTGGATCGACTCGCGCCTCGTCTCAATCGTCACGCCGTCGATCGATGTGAAGCCTTCAAAGTGGGCCACGTCGGGCTCGCGCAGCTCCTCCGTGAAGTACTCCTCCGCGAAGTTCGGTTGACTGCTGGCGATGTCCTCGATCGCGGCCGCGGCCCCCGCCGCGATCGTCGGTGCATCCACCATGACGTGTGATCGGCAGTCGAACCGCATCGTCGCCCGCACGATCCGCGAGGTCGTCGCGGCGCCCAGGAGTCCGTGGTGCATCTTGTAGCCCCTCATCGACATGTTCAGCAGGCAGCCGGGCCCTTCCTGCTTCCGCCACGCCGACTCATCGACACCGGAGTTGATGCTGAACCCGTCTTCGGCAAAGACAACCGTCCGATTGCCTCGCGGCTCGGCCACGATCATCCGGGCATTGAGCCCAGGCACCAGCCCGCGGATCTTGGTCCCCACCGTTGAACCGCCATTGAAGGCGAGCCCAAGAACGAGAACCACCGGAATCACACACGGCCAGATCTTGAACCGATGCGCTCTCATGTTACCTTTCCACTGTTCTTATGTTCTATCGCGCTCTACGACTTTTTTGTCCATAAAGTTCCGAGATAAGGGCCGATCATGTTCAATCACCGGAACTTAACCTTGGTGTGTCTGCCCCTCGCCTGGGCAGGGGTGGCGAGCGCGCAGACGCTGTTCATACAGCCTGCCCTGCAATCCGGCGAGTATGACGTTCGCCAGTTCGACCTGCTCATCGGCGAACTCCCGTCCGACGATTGCGGCTGCCGCATTCCGTTTGAAGTCTACCTCGATGTCAATGGCGAGACCGTCGAAGTGACGGAGGTCGTCCTGCTGACCGTCATCGATCCCGAGATCGCAACCATCGATCATTCAGGACCCAGTCCTGCGGTCGTGTTTGCAGAGCCCGGCACGGTGACACTTGAGGCATGCATCGGCCAAGTATGCATCGACGTCGAAGTATCACTTCGCCCCGCACCCGAGCCCCCTTCCCTCATGCCACGCCAGGGCGACATTGGGGAGCCCGTGGCTCGTCAAGTGCTCCGAACCTCTGTCCTGCACATGCTCGCTGATCTTGATGCGCGCAGCATCCCAGTTGGGGCGCTTCTGGATTCACTTGACGACACGATCGTTGCCGACGATCGTGATGCATATCGCAATATCTTTGGCGTCTCCCTCCGCGTGACAGACGCGGACACAGGCGCCATCTACATCCCCTCGGGCCCGAGCGCCGAATGGGGCTTACCGTTCATTCGCATCTCACGGATGGACGCGATTGTACTACGCCCTGATGTTGCAGAGGACTTTGCTGCTGATCCGATTTTTCCAGCCGACGGCAACCCGCTCAAGTCGGAAGAGATCGTACTTGAGGAGTTGTTGCACGATGTCGTCTCAGATAACGGACTGCGCAAGCTGTTTGGAAAAGGTGAAGAGGGAGAAGATAATGAAGAACGTGTGATTGGCGAGTTGATCACTATGGTCATTCCTCGAGTTTTCACACTGATGGAGGGTGTGCAAAGGCCGCAATGGACTCGCCAGACTGTCCAGCAGATCCGCAACGGTATCAACAACCTGCGACTCATCATCCAAAGGTGGCGTGACGACATCGGCGACGAAGCCATCGACGCATTCCTCGAAGCAATCGGCTGGGAAGACGCCGACGGCAATGGGCTGCCCGACTGGCTCGACCAGTGGCTGCGCGACAACGGCGTCAATCCCGACAACCTTCCGGACCCGGAAGACTTCCCGG
>JBCBTA010000084.1:0-9774 GCA_039818905.1 Planctomycetota bacterium | reverse complement strand
GACCGCGACGGCAACCCGAACGTGACTCCGGAGGTCACCCGGCAGACTCTGGCGATGATGCGCGACGAGGTCGTGCGTCTGCATACCGCGGCGCTGTGGGATCTGCGTCAGTACCTGAGCCTCTCATCGCGGCGGGTTCGCGTGCCGCAGGTCCTGACGGACTCGGTGCAGGCGGATCTGGCGCTCTTCCCGGGGCTGGTGGCAGACGACACGTTGCGGCATCTGTCGCATGAGCCTTTCCGCGTGAAGATTCATGCGATGCTCGCGAAGCTCGCGACGGTGCTGACCGACGAGCCGCAGTATGACACCGATGCGTATCTGGACGACCTAACACTGCTCACACGGTCGCTGGAGGAAGCGGGGCTCACGTCGCTGGCGCACGAGGGTCCACTGGCCGATCTGATGATCCGCACGAGAACGTTCGGCTTTCACCTCGCGGCCCTTGACGTTCGCCAGCACAGCGGCCGACATGAATCGGCGATCGCGGAGCTGCTGGGTATGGCGCAGCTCGTGGAGTCGTACGGTGATCTGCCGGAGCAGGAGCGCGTTGCACTGCTCAAGCGTGAACTGTCGCACCCGCGCCCGCTGGTGTCGCCCGATGCCGAGCTGTCCGCAGAGACGCAGGATGTCCTGGCGACGTTCCGGGTCTGCCGCGAGGCCGTCGAGCGCGACCCACGCAGCATGGGCTCGGTCGTGATCTCGATGACACACGAGGTCTCTGACATGCTGGAGACACTCGCACTCATGAAGGAAGCGGGTCTGTACGAGTTCCGCGGCCAGGGCGTGCGGAGCGAGATGGACCTGGTGCCACTGTTCGAGACGGTGCGGGACCTGGAGCGGGCGTCGTCCCTACTTGGCGAACTGTTCACCAGCGACGTGTACCGGCCGCAACTGGAGGCGCGCGGGCGCTTTCAGGAGATCATGCTCGGGTACTCCGACAGCAACAAGGACGGCGGCTACCTGATGGCCAACTGGTCATTGCAGGCGGCGCAGAGCTCGCTGGCGAAGATCTGCCGTGAGCACGACGTCGATTTTCGCTTTTTCCACGGCCGCGGCGGCACGGTGGGGCGTGGTGGCGGGCGCGCGAACCGGGCCATTTTGTCCACGCCGTCCGAGGCGCGGTGTCCGCGGCTGCGCATGACGGAGCAGGGCGAGGTGATCAGCTTCCGCTACGCGCTTCCCGCAATCGCGCGGCGACATCTCGAGCAGATCATCGGCGCGATGCTGCAGGCATCTCCGTCCGGACCATCCGCCGAACCTGCGGGGCACGCGGCGGAACCTGCATCGAGTGACGTTGACCTGGTCACGCGACTCGCGCAGCGTGGTATGGAGCGATATCGCAGCCTGGTGGAGCACGAGCACTTCTGGGACTGGTACACCACGGCGACGCCGATCGAGCACATCAGCCATCTGCCGATTGCGTCACGACCAGTGTCGCGCGGCGGCGGCGTCGTCGGCATCGACAACCTTAGGGCGATCCCCTGGGTGTTCGCGTGGACTCAGGTCCGCGGCAACGTTCCGGGGTGGTTCGGGATCGGGACGGCCCTGGCGCAGGAGTGCGAGGCTGGCGGCACGGCGGACATGCAGCGGCTGTTCGTCGAGTGGCCGTTCTTCCGAGCGCTGATACAGAACGCGGAGTCGGAGCTCGCGCGGACCCGGCCTCACATCCTGGAGCGATACTCGGCCCGGGCCGGCGATGCGCGGGACGTCGGGACCCTGATCCTCGAGGAGCTGCGGCTGTCGGTTGACATGGTCAATCGGATCGCCCGCTCGGACGAGCTCATGGGCTCTCGCCCGGTGATCCTGCGCACCATCAAGGAACGCAATCCCTACGCGGACGTGCTGCATCTCATGCAGCTCGAACTCATGCAGCGGGCCGCCGAGCGTGGGGGCGTCGATGAGGGCCTGCGTCGCCTGCTCTTTCTCAGCATCAACGGGATCGCCGCCGGAATGCAGAGCACCGGCTGAGCGGGGTCGAGGCTAGAATGCAGGTACCGAAGTGCGCGCAATGCCGTGAGCGGCCGGGCGTGCCAGGGAGGTGCCTTCGTGTTCATGCGCATGGTGTATGACGAGAAGCTGGCCCAGGCGGCGTACGTCATCGGGTGTCAGCGGAGTGGTGAGGCGATCGTTATCGATCCGCAGCGCGATGTGGATCGATACATCGACCTCGCGGCAGAGCATGGTCTGAGACTTGTGGCCGCGGCCGAGACGCACATCCACGCCGATTTTGTGTCGGGTACTCGTGAGCTGGCCGAACGGATCGGCGCTCGGGTGTACCTGTCGGATGAGGGTGATGCTGACTGGAAGTACCAGTGGCTGGAGAAGAAGCTCGGGGGCGGATCGTACGACCACGTGCTGCTGCATCACGGGGATACGTTCAGCATCGGCAACATCGAGTTCCGTGCGCTGCACACGCCCGGGCACACACCGGAGCACATCGTCTTTCTCGTCACGGATCGCGGCGCGGGGGCGACAGAGCCGATCGGGCTTGCCACGGGCGACTTCGTGTTCGTGGGCGACCTTGGACGTCCTGACCTGCTGGAGACAGCGGCGGGCGAAGTCGGCGCTATGGAGCCAGCGGCGCGGCGATTGCACACGACGGTGCGCGCACTCGGTGACATTCCCGACTTCGTGCAGGTGTGGCCGGGGCACGGGGCGGGCAGCGCGTGCGGCAAGGCGCTCGGGGCGATCCCGACGAGCACAATCGGCTACGAACGACGGTTCAATCCCGCGATCCAGGCCGCGGCGTCCGAGCAAGCGTTCGTGGACTTCATCCTGAGCGGTCAGCCGGAGCCTCCGCTGTACTTCGCGGCGATGAAGCGCGACAACAAACTCGGGCCCCACGTCCTCGGCGCTCTGCCCACCCCGCCGGAGATCGACGCGACGGACTTGCTCGCGCTTGATGCCACATCGGTTGCCATCGTGGACACGAGGCCATGGGACGCATTCCGTCAAGGGCATGTGCCTGGTGCGCTTTCACTGCCGCTGATCAAGTCCTTCTGCACCGACGCGGGGTCGCTCCTGAAGGACACAGATGACATCTACCTGATTGTGCAGACGGAGCGGCTCGAGGAGGTGGTGCGTGACCTGGTGCGGATCGGTCTCGATCGACTCCGCGGCTGGATCGACGTGTCTGCCATCGATGCACTGGCCGCAGCTGGGCAGCCACTCTCGACCATCACAGATCTGACGGTCGATGATGCGCAAGGCCTTATCGATCGAGGTGAAGTCCATGTCCTGGATGTGCGCCGGGCGACGGAGTTTGAGGCGGGACACATACCGGGTGCGACGAACGTGGCCCACACGCGGCTTGCGTCGCGTCTGGATGAGGTGCCGCGGCAGCGCCTGTTGGTGAACTGTCGCAGCGGCGTACGCTCCGGGCGAGCCACATCGCAGCTACAGCGACTTGGATATGACGTCATCAACCTGCGCGGCGGGTTCATCGCCTGGGAGGAGGCCGCGGAACCCGTCGAGCGATAAGTGCGGAGGACGATCATGGAGACGACAGACACGGAGCGTGCTGAGGTCATCGATGTCAGCCCCGATTTGCTTGGACGTTGGCTCACGGATGGTGGCACGGTGGTCGTCGATGTCCGTGAGGACTTCGAGCATGCCGAGGAGCGCATTGACGGCGCCGAGCTCGCGCCGCTCTCAACGTTTGATCCAGCAGCAATCCGGCGTGAGCATGGCGATGCGCGCGTGGTCTTCCAGTGCAGGACTGGGCGTCGATCGCGGGACGCCGCGGAGCGCTATCGGCAGGAGTTTGGTGAGCAGGTGTTCCACCTGGCCGGAGGGATCGAAGCCTGGAAGACGGCCGGACAGCCGACCACCCGCCCCGAAGCCGCTCCACGCATCGGCGTGATGCGACAGGTGCAGATGACGGCGGGCTTCCTCGTTGCCCTGGGTGTCATTCTGGGGCTGATGGTCTCACCATGGTTCCTCGGGCTGTCGGCCTTCGTCGGCTGTGGTCTGATGTTCGCCGGGGCGACCGGTTGGTGCGGCATGGCGATGCTGCTGGGCCGCATGCCCTGGAATCGGACCGCGGTGGGGGCATGATCAGCTTCCGGTGACATCCGCAAGTGCGATCAAGCACGGTCGTCGTGCTGTTGCATAATCGCGGCATGACGTCAACGACAGAGCGCATCGAAGCGGCCCGCCGGCTGCTGGAGCAGCGGCTGGACGAGCAGGTCCCGCTCGAGGAGCTTGCCGCGGCAGCGCATTACTCGATGTTCCACTTCCACCGACTGTTCCGCTCCGTCGTCGGGGAGACCGTTCGGGAGCATCAGCGGCGACTGCGCCTGGAGCGGGCAGCGCACCGCCTGGTGCATGGTGATGCGGACATTCTCAGCATCGCGATCGACGCGGGCTACGACAGTCACGAGGCGTTCACGCGGGCATTCCGACGCAGGTTTGACGTCGCGCCGTCGGCCTTCCGCGACGAGCGACGCGAAGTCCGCGCACGAAAGCTGGAGGTCATGCAAATGGGTGCAATTCGGATCGAGCGGCGGCAGCCGCAGCGCGTGGCGTACGTCCGTCACGTTGGGCCATACAGCGGTGTCGGAGATGCCTGGGCCACGCTGATGAAGTGGGGGTGGATGAAGATGCTCGGGGGCATGCCCGAGACCTTCGGCCTGTGCTTCGATGATCCGGACGTGACGCCCGAGGAGAAGACCCGCTACGAAGCGTGCATGGTCGTCAACGACAAGGCCAAAGCGAAGGGGGCCGTGCTGGTGAAGGAGATTCCCGGCGGCGTCTATGCCGTGACGGTGCACGAGGGCCCCTTCGAGGCGATCGGGCAGACGTACGCCGCGTTGTGCGGTGCGGTCGCATCGGGGCCTGTCGAGGGGCGCAGCTGGACGCTGGGCGATCCGCCGTCTCTCGAGAAGTACCTCACGGATCCGCGCAAGACTGATCCTGCGAATCTGCGGACGGAAGTGTGGATGCCGGTGCAGTGACGAGAAACGAAAAAGGAGCCCCGCTCGTGGGGCTCCCTGTTGCGATGCAGCTGAGTGCCGACTGTGGCTAGCTGGAAGTCTTTGACTTCATCTCCCAGTGCTCAGGCGAACGCCAGAGCCCGCTGACGAGCAGCTCACGGATGAACGTCAGCTCCTTCGGCAGGCGGTCGTAGAGCTTGAAGAAAAGCTCATCGTGCGAGGCGATCTCGGCGAGCCACTGATCGCGATCAGTGCTCATGAGTGCGTCGAACTGCTCACGTGTGAAGTCGAGGCCGCGCCAGTCGATGTCCTCATACTGCGGCATCCAGCCGAGCGGGCTCTCGGTACTTGCGGCCTTGCCCTTGGAGCGACCGACGATCCACTTGAGGATCCGCATGTTCTCGCCGAAGCCCGGCCACAGGAAGTTGCCCTCGTCGTCGCGGCGGAACCAGTTCACGCTGAAGATGCGTGGCGGGTTGGGGATGCGCCGGCCGAAGTCCAGCCAGTGTCCCAGGTAGTCGCCGACGTGGTAGCCGGCGAAGGGGAGCATTGCGAGTGGGTCGCGACGCACCTTGCCGACCTGTCCGAACGCCGCGGCCGTCATCTCCGAGCCCATGGTGGCAGCGGTGTACACGCCGTAGGCCCAGTTGAAGGCCTGGTAGACGAGCGGGACAACCGTGCTCCGGCGGCCGCCGAAGATGAAGGCGGAGATCGGCACACCCTTGGGATCGTCGTACGCCGGGTCGGCGACGGGGCACTGCGACAGCGGTGCGGTGAAGCGCGAGTTGGGGTGGGCGGCCTTCTTGTCGCTGTCCGGCGTCCAGTCGTTGCCCTGCCAGTCGATGGCGTGGGCGGGTGGGTCGCCGTCCATGCCCTCCCACCAGACGTCGTTGTCGTCGGTGAGCGCGACGTTCGTGAAGATGGTGTTCTTCTCGATGGAGCGCATGGCGCTGGGGTTGGTCGTGTAGTTGGTGCCGGGGGCGACGCCGAAGAAGCCCGACTCGGGGTTGATGGCGTAGATCTGGCCATCTTCGTTGGGCTTGATCCAGGCGATGTCGTCGCCGACGCAGGTGACCTCCCAGCCCTCGTCCTGGAACTCCTTGGGCGGGACGAGCATGGCGAAGTTGGTCTTGCCGCAGGCGCTTGGGAACGCCGCGGCGACATAGGTCTTCTGACCCTCGGGGTTCTTCACGCCGGTGATGAGCATGTGCTCGGCGAGCCAGCCCTGCTCACGGGCGAGCACGGAGGCGATGCGGAGGGCGAGGCACTTCTTTCCGAGCAGGGCGTTGCCGCCATAGCCCGAGCCGTAGCTCCAGATCGTCCGCTCCTCGGGGTAGTGAACGATGTACTTGTCCTTGGGATCTGGGCTGCAGGGCCACGGCACGTCGTCCTGGCCCGGCCCCAGCGGCATGCCGACGGAGTGCAGGCACTTGATGAACTCGCCGTCACCAAGGGCGTCCAGCACGGCGTTGCCCATGCGGGTCATGATCCGCATGTTGACGACGACGTAGGGCGAGTCGGTGATCTGGATGCCGATGTGGGAGATGTCGGAGCCGATCGGCCCCATGCTGAAGGGGATGACGTAGAGCGTGCGCCCCTTCATAGCGCCGTCGAACTTCTTGGTGAGGGTGACCTTCATCTCGCGCGGGGCCATCCAGTTGTTGGTGGGGCCCGCGTCACCCTTGCTGAGTGAGCAGATGTAGGTGCGATCCTCGACTCGAGCGACGTCGCTGGGATGGCTTCGTGCGAGGAAGCACCCCGGTCGCTTCTCGGGGTTCAGCTTGATGAAGGTGCCGGCGGCAACCATCTCATCACAGAGACGGTCGTACTCCTCCTGAGAGCCGTCGCACCAGTGGACGTCCTCGGGTTTGAGCAGTTCAACGAGTTCCTCGAACCACTCAATGAGTTCCTGATTCTTCACGTTGGCCGGGATGTCAATCGTCTGCGCAGACACCGGTCTTCTCCTTGCACAATCAGATGTAGGCGTTCCCCGGAGGACTTCGCCCGACCACATCTGAAGCGACTGGGCGACCCCTACCGCAGGACGATGTATTCACATAGAGGATAGCGTGTTTGGACCATTTCGGTGTCGTTTTCTGGTGGTTCCGTGACCGATATGCAATGAAGTTTTGGGGCAGTCTGCAGTGCGCGAAACACCCGGTCGCAGACCAGCCCACCCCGCCGTCGCCGTGGCTCGCGCGCAGGAGAAATCATGGTCAGTCCGAGGCGTTGACAGGCTCCCACATGAGCGCGTTGAAGTCGATCTCGTCGGTCGCAACACCCGTCCGGCGCAGCATGTGCAACACCTGTGCGCGATGATGCACCTCGTGCAGGGCCAGTTGGCTGAAGATGTCCGACGCCGACGCCCGGTACGCGTAGGGGCGACCTTCCCACATCGTTGTGTACACCCGGCGTGCATCCCATTCGGAGACCGACGCGAGGTCCGCATGGACCTGCTCGGACTGTGCTCTCCAGGCTGCCTCCAAAGCGTCGAACGGCATCGCGTCCGCCGCGGACACTTCGGGGTCGTTCTCGACCCCTGGGGCGTCTATCGGCCCGGTCCGGCCCCGGATCCGCTCCATGTACATCCACTCGGCCGCCTTGACGTGGTGGAGGGTCCGAGCCAGCGACCCCAGCCCGATCGGATGCTCCGCGGCGTACTGCTGCCCATCGAGCGGCCGGATCCAGTCAAAGAGACGCGTGCGTGCGGCAACGAGGTAGTCGTGCAGTCGAAGTGGGTCCATGGGGGCATTGGACCTGACACGCCTGGCGGCGTCCACGTCGGCAAAACGCCGTCGCTTGCACGACCCTGTGCAGCGAGGAAGATACGCCTCACGGAAGGACGCAGGTGTCGGCTGAGCTCACGCAGAACATCTCCCGCGGCGTCTCGGCACTCGCCCGGGATCTGGAGGCGTCTCCGTCTGATCCCGCGGTCCTGCTGGCGACGTACCAGCTGCTCGCATCGATGCTGGCACCGGAGCGAGCCGGTGAGAGCGACGTGGGAGCTTCGGGCGAGGCGCTGGGTGCCTTCGGGAATGTCGTGGCCAGGGCGGCGACTGCACCCTCCAGGCTCGAGGCCTGGAAGTCGATCGCATCGACCTATCCGGTGCTGCTCGACGGCTCGGGCGAGCGAAGGGTCAGCGGCTCCTACTACACGCCGGACGGTCTTGTCGGCCATCTGCTCGACGCCGCCCTGGAGCCCGTGATCGAGTCGCGCTGCGCGAGCGCACGCGAGTGGGCTCTTCGAGAGGGCCGCTCGGCACATGAAGCACAGCAGGCCGCGCTTCTCAAGATGCGCATCTGCGATCCAGCGTGCGGCTGTGGACACCTTCTGCTGGCAGCAGGGGAACGGCTCGCGGCCCGGCTGGCGATCGTTCGCGACGTACCAGAAGGTCTGGACGAAGCGATGCGGGATGTTCTTGATCGATGCATCGTCGGCACGGACATCGATCCAGTCGCCGTCGAGCTCTGCCGCATCTGCATGCGGTTCGCTGCACATGATGTCATCGAGACTTCTCACAACATCCGAACGTGTGACGCGCTGCTCGATGGGCCTGCCGATTGGAATGGCACATGTGACGTTGTCCTCGGCAATCCACCGTTCATCGACTCAGAGACGATGGTGCGAGAGATGCCGGACACCCGCCAGCAGATCGCGGCCCGCTATGCATCGGCCCGCGGCAACTGGGACCTGTCCGTCCCCTTCATCGAGCACGCTTCGACGTTGCTGCGTGATGATGGCAGGCTGGCGCTCGTGATCCCGTCGCGCGTGTTGTCCTCCGATTACGCCGCGACGGTGCAGTCGATGCTGCTCGAGCAGGGGCTGCTCGAATGTCACGACTTTTCGAGAGCAAAGCCGTTCCAGGGCGCCGACGTTGCGGTCGCGATCATTGCAGCTTCGGCGAAGCCAACAGGAGGTCCAACAACGTTCGTGACGTATGACGCGGATCTCCAAGAGTCTCGGCGGGTGGACGTGCCTGTCACGACGCTGCGTCACCTGCCCGCGGGATACGTCGGTGCGGCCCATCGGCTGACCAATGCGCGGCTTGTCAGCTGGCGTCGGGCAGCGACGCGGCTCGGTGACATCTGTGCGACCAGCGACGGAGCCACGACCGCCGAGGCGTATCAGATTCGGGAGCATCTGCAGGACAGCGAAGCCGATCCGTCCGCGGTGCGTCTGGTCAATACGGGGACGATCGACCCGTTTGCGCTGCTGTGGGGTCGTCGCGTGATTCGGTACCTGGGCTTCCAGGGATCACATCCCTGTCTCACGGGGGCGGCACTGCGCGAGGCGTCGCCACGACGTCATGCGCAGGCGATGGAGCCCGGCGTGGTGCTCGCAGGCCTGGCTCGGAGGCTGGAGGCCGCCGTGGCCCCGCCGGGGTATCTGTGCGGCAAGTCAGCGGTCCTGGTCCGCGTGACACGGGACGACATCTGTCCGCACGCGATCGCGGCGGTGCTCAATGCGCCGATCATGACCGAGCTGTACCGGGACGTCTTTGGCGGTCGTGGGTTCGGGCCGGGCTCGATGCACATCGGGCCCCGTCAGATTGAGCAGATGCCGATGCCCGATCCGATGTATCTCGCTCCCAGTGCAGCACCGCTGGATCCGAACACGTTCGACAGGCGGGAGCTGACGGCATCGACGCTGTCCGCGATCGGGAGGTGGTGCCATGATGCTGCGTCTGGGGGCGACGTGCTGCGGGAGGAGTGGATGACGGTCTTGAATCAGGTGGTCTGCACCGTTCTGAGAACGGAGCCGGAGGGAGTGACAGAGATGGTCGCGTTTCGACGGCGGGGAGCATCATGCGAAAGCTGAGTGTGTGCATGTGTGTGGTGG
>JBCBTA010000083.1:0-9793 GCA_039818905.1 Planctomycetota bacterium | reverse complement strand
TGGCCACCGCCTCGCCGACCGGCTTGCGAGCGACGGCGTCCTCGTACTCGACGACGACGCGCCCCCCGGCGTGATCGCCGCCACGCTCGCCACCCTCGCGGTGCGCCAGAGCTCGGTCGATCACCTCCGCCGCGAGTTGTCCATCGCGCGGCGCTTCCAGGGCGGACTCAGCGGCCAGATGGACAAGCTGCACGAGGAACTCCAGCTCGCCGCAATCGTGCAGAAGGAACTGCTGCCCAAGTCCATCCCCAGTGTGCCCGGCTTCGACATGCATGTCTTCTTCCGCTCGGCGGGTTACGTCAGCGGTGACATCTACGATGTGCAGCGTCTCGACGAGCACCGCCTCGGGTTCTTCGTGGCCGATGCCGTGGGGCATGGCGTCCCCGCGGCCCTCATGACCATGATCATCGCGCGCGGTATGCACATGACGCAGATTCGCCAGGGCGAAGTGGAGACACTCAGCCCGGCGGAAGTCCTGTGCGAGCTCAATCGCGATCTGTCGCGACAGGAAGGCAACGCCCCACGCTTCGCCACCGCAGTCTGCGGCATCCTCGACGGGCGCGATCGCACGGTCCGACTCGCCGGAGCGGGCCACCCGCACCCGCTCGTGCTTCGCGCTGACGGCACGCATCGTCCTGTCGAGACGACGGGCGGACTGTTGGGGATCTTCGCCGAGGACAGCTTCGAAGAGGTCACCGTGCAGCTCGAGGAGGATGAACTGCTGGTGGTCTACTCCGATGGCTTCGAGACCGCATTCCCCGAAGATGGCGTCGGAGGGTACGAGCGACGTCTGCCGACGCGCAATTACATCCGCTGCTTCGACCAGAGCGCAGCGCACTGGCGCAACGACGGGCTGACCGCAGCAGCGATGCATCTCGCCGAGCAGGTCAATGAGCAATCAGGCTCGCTCCACCAGATCGATGACCTGACTGCCATGCTCATCGCCCCGAACTCCACCGGCTCCTGATTCACCCGGACCGGCCTATACTCGCCGGGAAGGGGCGTCAGCGTGGGGAATGCCGTGGATTCCATCGAGAGCAGTGCATCCATCGATCCAAGCGCCCGCATCGACTCGACTGCGCGCATCGGAGCCGATGTGCAGATCGGTCCCGATGTCATTGTCGGACCTCACTGTGTGATCGGTGATCGTTGCGTGCTGCGAGCCCGCTCCATCATCTGGGCGCACACGACCATGGGCGTCGAGAACGACGTGCATCCCTACGCTGTGCTCGGTGGCGACCCGCAGGACAAGGCGTACGACCCGGACGTGCCAGGCCGCCTCATCATCGGCGACGCCAACATCTTCCGCGAAGGCGTGACGGTCAACCGAAGCACCGGCGATGAGCGACCGACCACGGTCGGCTCGGGCTGCTTCCTGATGAGCCAGTCGCACCTCGGACACAATGTCACCATCGGTGACGAAGTCATCCTCGCCAACGGCGCGTCCGTCGCCGGACATGCCCGCATCGGTTCCGGCACCGTCATGTCCGCCTTCTGTGTCATCCACCAGTTCACGCATATCGGTGAGATGGTGATGTTCCGCGGACTCTCCGCAGTCGGGATGCACGTCCCGCCGTATGTCATCATCGCGGGCGGAAACAACGTTGCGGGCATCAACGTCGTCGGTCTCCGACGACGTGGCTTCACGCAGCAGGAGCGAGACGAGATCAAGACGCTCTTCCGCATGTTCTATCGCGATCGCGGCACGGCACCGATCCCCGAGGTGTACGAGACCGTGCGCACGCAGACGTGGACGGATAAGGCGCTCCGATTCATCAACTTCATCGGTGACTCGCTCACCCAGCAGCCGCCCCGCAATCGCGGCATCTGCGGCTCGGGTCGCGATCCGCACACCTGATCACATACCGCGCTGCTTGAGGTAGTGCGTCACGGTGCGCGCGATGATGTCGCTCTCCAGATTGCACCTGTCACCGGCCCGGAGATCGCGCAGCGTTGTGCGTTCGAGTGTTGTCGGAACCAGCGCGATCCCGAAGCGCCCCGCGTCATCAACATGGGTAATCGTCAGCGATACGCCCTCAACCGTGACCGAGCCTTTGGGCACCATCAGATCGCGCAGATCAGAGGGCGGCTCGATCAGCACCCTCCAGTCGGACGGGTCCGCCGTGACGTCCACGACATCACCGATGCCATCGACGTGCCCCTGAACGAGGTGGCCATCCATCATGGCGTCCGCGCGCAGGGCGTGCTCCAAATTGACGGCGGCTCCGACGTCGCGGCGGCCCAGGGTCGTCCGGTCGAGCGTCTCTTGCACGACATCAAAACCGAAGACGTCGCCGTCGATCGCGGCCACGGTCAGGCACACTCCGGCGACGGCGATGGAGTCGCCCAACGATGGGACGTGGCCCCACGAGCCTGTCCCGATGCGCAGGCGGAGGCCCGAGGCCTGCCTTTCGGCTGCTTCCAGACGTCCGATGGCTTGCACGATCCCTGTGAACATGGGTCCAGCGTATCCCCGGAGGCGGAGCCGGACGAACCGCACGCGGGTGCGGGCCGAATGGAGGGCACGCGCCGCTATACTGCTCGCCCTGCCGCCGCGAGCGGCCCACCTGCTCTGGGAGCTGTCTGAATGCCGCCGATTGCCCGTCTGTCTGCATTGTCATCCGTCGCTCGTGCCGCCAGTTTCGTCCTGCTGGCTGCCGCCCTCGTCAGCCCCGGCTGCTCGTCGAGCCAGCCTCGTGCACGGGTGGCGCAGGATAGCGGCGACAGGCCGTACTACGTCGCCGATGAAGGTGAGACGCCGCCACACCAGCGGCTCGGCTACCGCCTCGAATGGCGCGGCTTTCCTTTCCTCACCGAAGGGTCGGAGCCCAGGTTCTTCGATGTCGCCGACGATGTCCTGATCTTCCACGACTCCAAGAACAACCTGACGCTGATGGAGAACGGCACGGGGCGCATCCGCTGGAGCACTCGCGTCGGCGCACCGCTTCGCAAGTTCATCGGCAACGTCCGGGCCGGCGACAACCTGATCGTCTCGAGTGAGACCGATGTGCAGATCATCGATCTGGCAACGGGCAACCTTCGTGATCGCCAGCGTCTTGCGGTGCTCGCCAACACCAGACCCGCGGTTGTCAGCGGCGTCGCGGTCTTCGGCTGCACGACCGGCGAGGTCCTCGGTCACAGTCTGCTCACGCGATACAAGTTGTGGGGCTACGCCCTCAATGGTGTGATCACGGCGGATCCCGTCGCCGTTCGTGGCGCCGACGTCGCGGTCGTCAGCCAAGCGGGTGACGTGATCATCATCAACGCCGAGACCGGCTCCGCCGAAGGCCGACGCAACGCGATCTTTGACGGCCTGTCCAACAACCCCATCGCGGATGAACGCCTCGTCTACGTCGCCGGCCGGGATCAGTCCGTGTGGGCCTTCGATGCCACGACCGGCAACGTTCGATGGCGCCTGCGGACCGAGTCCCCCATCACCGCCCAGCCTGTCCTGCACGACGACCGGGTCTACATCACGCTGCCCCGCGAGGGCTTCGTCGCCCTCGATGCCCGCACCGGCGAGCGTGTCTGGGGCCTCGACAACGTCACGGGCCGCGTCGTCGGCGTTCGAGCCGGCCGGCTGCTGGTGTGGTCGCCCAACCGCGTGGTCCTGGTCGATCCGGAGCGTGGCGAGATCGTGGACGACCTCGAGATCCCGGACCTCGCCACAGTGGTCTGCGAGCCCTTTGTTGACGGGTTCCTCTACAGCGTCACGCCCGAAGGCGTGGTGGACAAGTTCGCGCCGCTCAACTGATCACCATCACGTCGGTGCCGCATGCAGGATCTCGTCCCGATCTCCCGGGCGCTCATCTCCGTCAGTGACAAGAACGGGATCGTCGAGCTCGGCCGCGCGCTCTCCAAACGCGGCGTGGAGATCATCTCGACAGGCGGAACGGCTTCAGCCCTGAGCGACGCCAAGATCGCCGTCCGCTCCATCGACGAGCTCACCGGCTTCCCCGAGATGCTCGACGGACGCGTCAAGACGCTCCACCCGAAAGTCCACGGCGGCATCCTTGGGCGGCGCGACCTCGAGACGCATGTCGAGCAGATGCAGGCCCACGAGATCGCGCCCATCGATCTCATCTGCGTGAATCTCTACCCGTTCGAGCAGACCGTCGCGAGACCCGACGTCTCCGACGAAGAGGCCATCGAGCAGATCGACATCGGCGGGCCTGCGCTGATCCGCTCCGCCGCCAAGAACCATGCCTCGGTCGTCGTCCTGACCGATCCAGCCCAGTACGAACGGCTGCTCGCGGAACTCAACACCAACGACGGCGCAACAACCCTGGCCACACGCCGACGTTTCGCCGCCGAGGCCTTCGCCCGCACCGCCAGCTACGACACCGCGATCACCTCGTGGTTTGCCGGACAGGCGGGCGAGGATCTCCCCGGCGTGCTGGAAGTGCGCCTGACACGCACCGAGCAGCTCCGCTACGGCGAAAACCCGCATCAGAAGGCTGCTGTGTACCGCCGCGGCTCCGCGGCTCCGGACTCCGGCCCATCGTTGGTCGATGCCGGACAGCTGCACGGCAAGCCACTGAGCTACAACAACCTGCTGGATGCCAGCGCGGCACTCGCGCTGGGCGTCGATCTCAGTCGAAGCGAGCCCGAGACGCCCTGCGCCGTCGTCGTCAAGCACACCAACCCATGCGGCGCGGCACGCGCACATGACAGCGCAACCGCACTCGATGCTGCGATCGCGGGCGATCCTCTGGCGGCCTACGGCGGGATCGTCGCACTCAGCGCGCGCGTCGATGCTGCCACGGCGGAACGACTGTGCGCAAAGGACATCTTCCTGGAAGTCGTCGTCGCGCCTTCCTTCGAGGATGATGCCCTGGCCATGCTGCGCGATCGGTGGAAGAACCTACGGCTGCTCGCCGTGGGCCCCTTCGGCGGCAGCGGCGCCGGCTCACCCGTGCTCACCGTGCGCTCCATCCTTGGCGGCCACCTCGTGCAACAGCGTGACGATGCCGGTGCCGCACCGGCACGGTGGACGCACAGCGCCGGCCCGGCCCCGACGGAAGATGCGCTCAGGCACGCCGCGGATGTGTGGTTGATCGCCAAGCACCTGACGAGCAACGCCATCGCCATCGGCGGTGCGGATGCCGAGCGAGACGGCGCCACGCGCCTCTTCGGCGCGGGGCCTGGACAGGTCGATCGCGTCACGGCGTGTCGGCTCGCCACCGAGAAGGCAGGCCCGCTGGCTCAAGGCGCCGCTGCCGCCAGCGACGCGTTCTTCCCCTTCCCCGATGGGCCTGAACTGCTCATCAACGCGGGGGTTGCCCTGATCGTGCACCCGGGAGGCTCGAAGCGCGATGATGAGACGTTCGCGCTCTGCGATCAGCGCGGCGTCACCTGCATGACCACCGGAACACGTCACTTCCGCCACTGACGCACTCCAGGTTTCCGGACGTGGACAGATGTGGACGAATGGCCCGATCACCTGCGGCGCGGGCGGAGATATGGAACCGTCAAGCCTCGCATCCGGAACGGGTTAGGAGTCGGTGAAGCTCGATTGCACGCTGGCGATCAGATCATTGCCTCGTGTGGACGATGTCGCTACCGTACGTCGCAGCACCGATGTGATTGGACGGAGAGCCCCACCGTGAGCGCCAGGTCCAGAAGACGTGCGAAAGCCACCCGTCAGACGACGACGGCGGCTATCGACGACGTCACCTCGGAGCAGAGCGACGTCCCAGGCGTACCTCGCGTCGGGGGAAGCCGCGGCCCGGTCGCGATGGGCCTCGACGCAAAGGTGCTCGTTCTCAACAAGCTGTACATGGCCGTTCGCGTGGTTCCCGCACGCCGTGCCTTCACGCTGCTGTGCAAGGACCTGGCGGAGGTCGTCCACGTCGATAACGGCCAGTGGCTGTCGTACGACTTCGAGTCCTGGACCGAGATCAGCGATCTGCAGCGCCAGTTCGAGCCCGACCGCTTCGACTGGGTGCGCACTGTCCGGTTCGAGGTCGCCGTGCCCAAGGTCATCCGGCTGCTCGGCTACGACCGACTTCCGGCCCAGACCGTCAAGCTGAACCGGCGCAATCTCTTTGCCCGTGATCGCAATCAGTGTCAATACTGCGGCGAGCACTTTCCGACGAGCGAGCTCTCGATCGACCATGTGCTCCCGCGGGCACAGGGCGGCGGTGACTCGTGGACCAACCTTGTGTGCTCATGTGTCCGCTGCAACGCCCGCAAGGGCGGACGGACGCCGGAGCAGGCCAGCATGACGCTCATTCGCAAGCCGGTGCGCCCCAAGCGCAACCCGCTGATCAGCCTTCGCCTCGGGCACGAGAAGTACGAGTCGTGGAAGACCTTCCTGGACAACGCGTACTGGTCCGTCGAGCTGCGCTGAGCCCCCCGGGCTGAAAGCTTGCGTCCCGAATTCCAAATGGACACAGTATGGCCATGACACGACGTCTCTCCGCGCTGATCGTTCTCGCCCTGCTCACTGGCTGCTCCAGCACTGTGGGTCCCCGCTTCACTCAGCGAAGCGACGTGACCATGCCGTGCGACCCTTCGCCCCCACTGGACGCACGGGTTCGAGCGGGTGATTTGACCATCGTGCCGCACGATGCCCAGCAGGTGCGGGTGGATGCCGTCTTGAAGAGTCCGCACCTCGAGCGCGTGCAGCAGGCAGAACTGCGCGTTCGTGAAGAGTCCGACGGCACCATCGTCGTCGATGTGCTCTGGCCGGGCGACACGCGCCGGGACAACGAATCCGCGTCGCTCACCATCCACCTGCCGCAGGCCAATGGCGTGACGCTGCAGACCGGAAGCGGTGACGTTGATGTCAAGGGCATGGGTGGGCCACTCGTCGCCCGCACGGGCTCGGGTGACGTTGAACTGCACAACCACGCCGGCAGCGTCGAGGTCATCACAGGATCCGGCGACGTCGAAGCATCGGACATCGCGGGTGAGGTACGGGCCCGGACAGGCAGTGGTGACACCACCCTGCGTCGGGTCAGTCGGTACGTCGATGTGCGCACTGGCAGTGGTGATGTGGACGTGAACATGCTGCCGCAGGCGAGTGCGCCCATCGTGATCCGCACCGGCAGTGGCGATGTCGATGTCCGCGTCGGTGAGGGTATGCGCGGCGAGATGAGCATGAGCGCCGGCTCCGGCGATGTGTCACTGGGCACGATGCCGGCGGGACTCCAGTGGCAGATGATGTCACAGGGCAACCGCTGGATGGTCGTTCGTCTCGGCGGCTCCGAGGAGCCTGCCTCAAGCATCGATACGGGCAGCGGTGACATTCGAGTGCAACGCCTGCCGTGATCCAATCCGGCGGGATGTGCGGCACTACACTTGCCGCGTGAGCAGCCCTCCGGAACACGACACAACCGATGCCCTGTTCGAACCGCTGACCATCGGTCCGCTGCAGCTTCGAAACCGGGTGGTCATGGCCCCGATGACGCGGCGCAAGGCGCCTGACGATTGTGTCCCGGACGACGCCATCGCTGCGTATTACGAGCGACGTGCCGCCGGCGGCGTCGGGCTGATCATCACCGAGGGTACGCACGTCGATGGCGTGCATGCTCCGGACTCGCCCAATGTGCCCGGGCTCTACACCGACGCGCAGCGCGACGGATGGGCCAGGGTCGTCGAGCGCGTGCACGGTGCCGGTGGCGCCATCGCGTGCCAGCTGTGGCACACCGGTCGGCATGCGATGGATCCCATCGCGCCCTCCCCCATTCCCGCTCCCAAGCGCGGCGGAGGTTTCAAGCCCACGCCGCGACAGATGACCGATGCCGATATCGCCCAGGCCCAGCATGCATTCGCCGAAGCGGCCACGCGCGCCAAGGACGCGGGCTTCGATGCCGTCGAGATCCACGGCGCTCACGGGTATCTGCTTGATTCGTTCATCTCCGAAGAGACCAATCAGCGCAACGACGTCTACGGCGGGTTCTTCCAGCAGCGACTCCGCTTCCCGATGCAGGTGGTGCGCGCTGTGCGCCGTGCCGTCGGGCCGGGCTACCCGGTCATCTACCGCTTCAGCCAGTGGAAGGTCGAGAAGGCCGAGGCGATGAACTACCCGGATCCGGACACGCTCAGCCTCTTCGTCAGCGCCCTGCGCGAAGCCGGAGTGGACATCCTGCACGTCTCGACCCGCAGCGCGACGGACGCGGCATTCGCCGGTTCGAACCGAACGCTCGCCGGATGGTCTCGCACGCTCAGTGGATTGCCCACCATCGCCGTCGGGTCGGTCAGCCTGTCCTCGGGTATGGACCAAGGCGCGCCGGCGGTGACGGATCCCGGACCAGCCGCTGCTCTGATCGACGAAGGCGAAGCGGACATGCTCGCTGTCGGACGCGCGCTGATCGCGAATCCGAACTGGGCCCACATCGTGCGCGCAGGACAATGGCAGGACCTCAGGCCCTACGACGTCGCGATGCTCGAAACGCTCGACTGAGCGCACTTACATCCGGGTCATGTACTCGCTGAGATAGCCGACGGTGTCGCTGAGATCCTTCACCTCGGCGGTGTTGAGATCGCCGATGGACACGATGCCGACGAGCACACCATCGGCGTCAACCACCGGCATGTGGCGAATGCGCCGCGTCCGCATGGTCTGGCGAACGTCGTCGCACCGCGTCTCGGCGCGGCAGACGATGACCTCGGCGGTCATCACCTCCTCGATCCGAGCATCCATCGGCGCCCGACCGGCAGCCACGACGCGCTGCAGCACGTCGCGCTCCGTCAGAATGCCATCCACATGACGACCGTCCCGTGTCACCACGAGCGCACCGATGCGGTACTCGTTCATCTTCTTCGCGGCATCGAAGACGGTTGCATCAGGGCCGATGGTCACGACATCCGTTGTCTGCCGTGACTCAATCAGCTCACGCACCATTCCCATCGCGGCCTCCTTTCCAAAGGGACATGAGCGGACCTGCGGTCCGTCCCCCCGTCCATAGGGCCACCATCAGTGTGCCATTCCGGGGACCCGGACGCGAGAAAATTCGATGGTGTGACAGCCAGACACGCGCCGATTGCCCGACCAGACGCGACCCATTCCCGTTCCACAGGACTTCAGCCGGGGCCGACATGTCCGGCCCCACCCGAATATTCCGCAGCCGCGGCATGTTCGCAGCGACCGGTCCGTCCTCCACTCCGAAAGGCCACACGCCGTGCCACTCCGCAAATCGACGCTCATCCCACTCGCCATCGTCGGTCTTGGCGTGCCCACCTACGTCCTCGTCGCCGGCACCACCGGCTTCTGCCCGGCATGCCAGAGCGTCACGACCACACTCTTCAACTCCGGCGCCGTGGTGCCGGCGCAGCACGAGAGCACCGCCCCAGCGCGGCCCGACGTGGCAGAGGATGGCTTTCGACTGGTCAACCGCCCCGGCAGTGTGGACCTCGGAGCCACGTACGACCTGCAGGCTCTCTCGATCCCGCGCGACGAGATCCACACCCTTCTTCCCAAGGACGCGATCCCGTCACTGACCGATCCCGTGCTGACACCCGTGCGAGACGCAGACTGGCCTTCCGGCGACGCGCGTGTCATCGCCGTGTCCATCGGCAAGGAGGCGGTCGCCGTGCCGCTGAGCGTGCTCAACGCGCATGAGATCGTGAACATGACACTCGGCGGCGTGCCGATCGCTGCGACGTACTGCCCGCTGTGCGATTCCGCCTCGGTCTTCGACCGCACTGTCTCAGGTGATGACGGGAAGCCGCTCATCCTGGAGTTCGGCGTCTCCGGTGCGCTGTACAACTCCAACGTGCTAATGTACGACCGCGACGAGTTGGGCCTGTGGAGCCAGCTTGCCATGAAGGCCGTCTCGGGCCCGCG
>JBCBTA010000082.1:0-9852 GCA_039818905.1 Planctomycetota bacterium | reverse complement strand
TCGGATCCGTGCGTCTCCACGACGCTCTGATTCACGACATTGATTTCGCTCATGCAGGTACCTCGAATGGCGACAATAGCCGATCGCTCCTCCGGAAGAAGCTCTCTGAGGGGCGACGCCCGACGCCATTCGAGGTACCTGCATGAGCGAAATCAATGTCGTGAATCAGAGCGTCGTGGAGACGCACGGATCCGACGGCGATCAACTGGAAGCAGCGGTGGACCTGCGCCGCCGTGCCCAGGCGGTGCTCGAGAGCCTTCGAGATGCCAAGCGCAAGTGCGATCAGCACCTTGCCAGTGCCAACCGCTCCGATGCCATGCAGCAGGTCACAGGCCGATCTTCCTTTGATCTTGCGATCGCGTCCGCGGAGCGGACCATTGCGGCCCTCGATCGTCTTGCAGGCGATGCCCTGCACATGCGCGGCGATGGCCTCAAGGGCGCTTGACGCCTGGCGAGCGTGCTGACACGCTGGCCCGATGCCACCCGAGCCCCCCACGACAACAGCCCCCGCACTCCGCGTCCACCGTCTTCGCCCGGACGCGGCCATTCCGAGCTACGGCACGGCCCATGCCGCCGGTCTGGATCTCTCGGCCTGTCCGGAAGACGGCATGCCCGTGCGCATCGATCCCGGCGAAGTTGCGATGATCGCCTGCGGCATCGCGATCGCCATCCCGGAGGGGTATGAGGGGCAGGTCCGGCCGCGCAGCGGGCTGGCGTCGCGCCATTGCATCACGCTGATCAACGCACCGGGGACGATCGACGCCGACTACCGGGGCGAAGTCCGAGTGCCGCTGATCAACCTTGGGCGCGAGTCCTTCGTGGTTGAGCCGGGTATGCGGATCGCGCAGATGGTGATCGCACCGGTCGCCCGCGTGGAGGTGCAGGAGATCGATGACCACGAGGCACTCGGCTCGACCGAGCGCGGGCACGGCGGGTTCGGATCAACGGGCCTCTGACTGCCAGGCCTGCAGCTCGCCGCGGAGCGCCGCGGCGACACCGGCATCCTCCGGCAGCAGGAGGCCCCGCGCCTCGATGTCGGCGAAGGCCTCAATCACGGACCGTAGCGCTTCGGACGCCGCTTCGGCATGGTTCCCACGGCTCGGATCCGCCTCCGCTGCAGCACGCTCCACCATCGCGCTGTGGTACTCCCACGCCTTGTAGTGTGCCACCGCGAGCGTGCGCTGGATTCGCGGGTGGTTGGGGGCACGCTTTGCGGTCGCCGCGGCATCGCGCAGCAGATCATCGAGCAGAGATGGAACGTCGTCGTACTGCCGCAGTGCGAGCAGGCACTCGATGTGCTTGACCATCAGCGAGAGCCGAAGTCGTTGCAGATCGGGCTCATCCCGGAGCGCGCCGGTTGAACCGAGCGCATCGATGCCGCGCCGGTAGGTCGCCGCGGCGACGTCCAGATCATCCATGCGCTGCTGCATGCCTCCGACATGCTGGTGTGCTGATGCGACATCGCGGATGACGACGAGTGCATCGGGCACCTGTTCGCGCAGCAGCATGACCTCGTGGAGGAACCGCTGATAGTGCTGCAGCGCCGTTGCGAAGTCCTGCTCGGTCGCCGCGAGATCTCCGAGGGCGGCGTGACCGACGATCGCATCGCGGCGGAGCCACACATCATCGGGATGCGCCGCGGCGGTTGCCGAAGCGATGGCGTTGGCCTGGAGGGCACGCTTGCGGGCGGTCTCGGTATCGCCTCGGGCGCCGGCGATCTCGGCGAGCCGCTCCATGGTGGAGAATCGGCCGCGCTGCGGACGAGGATCGTCGGGGCGAATCTCCGCCGCCTGTTCAGCGAACTGCAGTGCCGTCTCGAGGTAACGAATCGCCTCGTCGTACCGCTGGAGATCGCGAAGCAGGCTCCCGATGCGGGCGTTGCTCTCCTGTAGTCCCATCAGGACTTCGAATTCCCGCGGCTGAAGCGACGCGGCTCTTTGGAAGACGACCAGCGCGCTGTTGTACTCGGCGATCGCGGCATCCGGATCGGCCGAGTTGGAATTGGCTGAATCGCCAAGGCTGTTGCCGATGGTGATGTAGCCACGTCCGACCTCGACCAGCAGCGACACATCGTCACCGGCGATGCGGGCCAGATTGTCGAGATACTCACGGCTGCGCTGGGCCAGCGTGCGACGAGCCGATGCAGTGCCGGGGATTCGCCGGATGATCGGATCAATCTCGCGAAGAACGGCGTTGGCGAGGGCGCGGACTTCATCAAAGCGCTGCTCCGCAAGGTCTCGCTGTGTGTCGGCTTCCTGACGGGCATCGACCTGCCTGGAATACAGCACGCCAAGGCTCGTCACTGAGGCGAGGATCAACGCGAGAAAGATGCATCCGACGGTGACCCAGGCGCGGTATCGCCACAGCCCTTTACGAAGCACGTACCACGTGCTGTCACGCTTGGCCTCAATGGGAGCGCCCTCAAGGTAGCGACGAAGATCTGATGCGAGATCACCTGCGGTCTGGTAGCGCCGCTCCGGCGCACGCGCCATGGCCTGACGGACGATGGTGTCCAGTTCGTCGTCGATCCCCTCAAGCCGCGGCACGTCGTGCTGCGCGATGCGGTTGAGCGCCTGGAGCACCTCGCCCGATGTGTCGTGTGGCGGGATGCCGGTCAGCAGTCGATGCAGCATGGCTCCGATGGCGTAGACGTCGCTGCGGATGTCGGCCGGCGCGCCGCGGGCCTGCTCCGGCGACATGTACGCGAGCGTCCCGGTGATGCTGCCGGTGATGGTGAGGGCCGAGCCTTCGGGCCCATCGATGGAGCCTTCGAGTTGTCGCGCGAGACCGAAGTCCAGCAGGCGCGGCTCGCCGGCCCGATCGACCAGGATGTTGCCGGGCTTCAGATCTCGGTGGAGCACACCGCGCTGGTGTGCGGCGTTCACCGCATCGCACACTTTGATCATCAGGCGGAGCATGTCGGTGCGACCAAGCTCCGCCTCCCGTACCGCAGCATCCAGTGCGCAACCCTCGACAAAGTCCATGACGAGATATCGCCGGCCCGATGCCGTAACCCCGGAGTCAAAGACCGTCACGATGTTGGGATGCCGCAACTGTGCCGCGAGTTCGACCTCACGGTGGAATCGGCTGCGGCGCTCGGGCGAGATGTACGGCGCATCGGCGATGATCTTGACCGCGACGGTCCGGCGCGTGGACAGCTGTTCGGTGCGGTAGACCACGCCCTGGCCACCACGGGCGACCTCGGTCAGCGGACCACAGCCCGGAATCCCCTCCATCTCGGCGGAGTCGAGTTCCGGCGGTGATCCTGCCGCCCTCAGTCGCTCGATGAGGGAGACATGCTCTGGTGGGAGCGACGTCATTCATCTTCACCGAGCAGCGTGCGCATGTGTGTCGCGAGGCGCTCGGTCAGGCGCCACTTGATGGTGTAGAGCGCTCCGGTGCTGATGCCCAGTGCCGTGCTGACATGCTCAGCGGGCTGATCCTCGATGACATACATGCGAAAGGCCTCGAAGGTCTTCTCCTCCACCTCGGACCGAAGCTGACGCAGGCAGTGCCACAGGTGCTCCTGATCCCAGATGCGCTCGAAGCGGTCATCGGGAGAGACCTCACGCCCTTCCGCGGTCGCCATGACCGCGCTGTCCACCCTCGCTTCGCGGCGCCGTGTCGCGAGCGAACGAACGCGGTTGTTGACCAGCGTGCGAAGCCATGACTTGAAGCGTCCGCGGGAGGGGTCGTACTCGAAGCGATCGATGTGCTCGGCGACGGCGCGCATGCAGTGCTGCACGACGTCGTCGGCGTCTTCGATGCGCAGGCCACACGACAAGGCGAATCGATGCAGCATGGGCCGATAAATGGCGTCGAATGTCTCCCACGCAGCGGCGTCCGAGCGATTTCGGATGCGCAGCAGCAAGCTCGGCTGCGTGGTGTCCACGGCGGCGATGACCTCCACCTGCAGTCTACCACCGGCGTGTGACGCCCAGAAGCACTCCTTTCCATCTGCAGTACTCCCGTGGCGGCACGATCTCTCACCCACGGAAGAAATTCTTCCCGTTGCGTGAGAGATCCGGCTCGAGTGCGGGTACTCACTGCGATGCATCGCCGTGGGTTGCCGCACCTGTGCGCGGCAAGGCGACGTGTCGTTGGAGAGGAGGACACCATGCTGCATCGCGCGGCTCTGATTCTCGGCATCGCCGCTCTGATCGCACCCGCCGCGCACGCGGGTATGCTCGTCAACGCATCGGACTTCATCGACAGCGAGTTCGACTTCATCACACCAACAAGTTCGGATGTTGCGTACCAACTCAAGCTGGCCTCAGCCAACGAGTCGTCAAGCGGATCGGCGTTCCGACCTGTATACACGGCGCCGACTCTGTTCATCTACTACAACGGCGCCAGCGCGTCCTCCACACTGCGCTGGACCTTTCCGACCAACTCCAAGCCCGTGCAGGTCACGCTCACGGATCGGCTCACGCTGTTCACGAATGCCAGCATCAACCGTACGCTTGCGACCATCTCCTACAGTACGGATGGCTCGACATTCCATCCGATCTGGTCGCTGACCACCCCGACCGACGGATCGGTCGTCGCGGACGCGATCCAGACCAACACGGTGAACTTCGGAGCCGGCATCACGGACTTCTACTATCGCGTTGACATGATCAGCCTGCCCGGTGATGCCAACGGCGTGATGGACAGGGTGCAGGATCAATGGGGACGCACGACCGTCGGTGGCAGCTTCCCCGGCTTCGCCGCGACCTTCTCGACCGTGCCGACACCAGGGACGGCGGCCCTGCTCGCAGCCGCCGGCGTTGTTCAGGTGCGCCGATCGCGGCCATCGATGCAATAGCCCTGCGCGATCTGGCGAAACTGCTCGATCTCGCGCTGCTGCCACGCACCGTCGCGATCGAGTTCGGACGCCATGATCTCGGCGACCCGAGGTGCAGCCTCGATCGCCGCGGCTGCGTCGAAGAGCAGGCAGCGGCTGCGCCGGGCGAGCATGTCATCCACGGTGCGGGCCATCTCGCGCCGGCAAGCCCAGCGCACCTCCGCGACGGTCAGCGGCAGGCGCGGGTGGACGACTGTCGCTGCGATGTCATCGTCGGCCTCGAGCGCACGGATCTTCGGGGCGTCGGAGCCGTAGAACGCGAGACGCCCGAAGCGCTCTGCGTTCTCGTGGGCACCGTGGATCGAGAGTCGCCGCGTTACGCAGTCACGGTGCTCGAGGTCGCCGAGCATCATGGCCTGATCCACGGCGTCCTCGGCCATCTTGCGATACGTGGTCCACTTGCCTCCGGCGACGGTCATCAGGCCTGAGATCGGATCGATGAGAATCGTGTGATCGCGCGACAGGGCGGCGGTGCTCTCCGCCCCACCCGCCTTCACCAGCGGACGAATGCCGACGAAGACGCTGCGAATGTCGTCGGTCGTCACTGGTCGCGAGAGGTAGCGATTGGCGTTCTGCAGGATGAACTCGACCTCATCCTCCATCGCCCGCGGCTCGAGGCTGACCGACTCGATGGGCGTGTCCGTCGTCCCGATGACCGCCACGTCGTGCCACGGGATCGCGAACATGACGCGACCGTCGTCGGTGTGCGGCACCATGATGGCCGAGTCGCCCGGCAGGAACGAGCGGTCGAGCACGATGTGAACGCCCTGACTCGGGGCGATGATTGGCTGTGCATCGGCTGCATCGAGGGTGCGCACACCATCGGTGAACGGCCCGGTTGCGTTGATGACGGCCCTGCCTCGGACATCGACGCGGCCGTCCGACTCCAGATCGTGCACCTGCACGCCCTCGATGGCGCCGTCAGCGTCCTTGAGCAGACCGGTAACCGCTGCATAGTTCAGCACGGTGCCGCCCTGCTCAAATGCCGTCGTTGCGAGGTTGATGGCAAGTCGAGCATCGTCGAACTGACCGTCGAAGTAGCGGGTCCCGCCAAGGAGACCATCGGTTCGTATGGAGGGGATCTCACGGGCGATGTCATCGCGGGAGATGTGCGAGGACTTCCCGAAGCCGTACTTGCCCGCCAGCAGGTCGTACACCTTGAGCCCGATGCCGTAGAAGGGTGACTCCCACCACGCATAGCTCGGCACGATGAAGGCGACGTCGTGTACGAGATGCGGCGCGTTGCGCAGCAGCAGGCCGCGCTCCTTCAGCGCCTCCATCACCAGCGAAACGTTGCCCTGCTGGAGATAGCGGACGCCGCCGTGCACGAGCTTGGTCGAGCGACTGGACGTGCCCTTGGCGAAGTCGGATTGCTCGAAGAGGACGACGTCATAGCCGCGCGACGCGGCATCGACGGCGATGCCGAGGCCGGTGGCTCCGCCGCCGATGACGATGATGTCCCACGGCTCGCCGCGGTCTCGGACGGTGGTGACCATGTCGGCACGATTCACGCGTCATCCTCCCGGGCCCAGTTGCCGGCACGCCCCACGGCGTCATGCCATCGCTCGAGTCGATACGCGGCGTCCTTCGCCGGCATCCGGGGTTCGAAGCGGCGATCGACGCGCCAGTTGGCCGACACCTGCTCCAACGACGACCAGTACCCCGTCGCGAGCCCGGCCATAATCGCCGCACCGAGTGCGGTGGTCTCGAGGGTGATGGGCCGCACGACGGGGACGCCGAGGATGTCCGCCTGGAACTGCATGAGCAGGTTGTTGGCGGCGGCTCCACCGTCCACGCGCAGCTCATCGAGCTTGCGTCCCGCATCCCGCTCCATGGCGATGGCGAGATCGGCGACCTGAAAGGCGATGCCCTCCAGTGCCGCCCGCGCGATGTGGGCTTCGGTCGTGCCGCGGGTGATGCCGACGATCGCGCCGCGGGCATAGGGATCCCAATGCGGTGCGCCGAGGCCGGTGAGCGCTGGAACGAGCGCGATGCCGCCGTTGTCCGGGACACTCGTCGCCAAGGCTTCAACGTCCGAGGAGTGGCGGATGATCTTGAGCCCATCGCGAAGCCACTGGATGATCGCCCCGCCGACGAATACGGCGCCCTCCATCGCGTAGGTCGTGCGTCCATCGCGCCGCCAGGCGATCGTGGACAGCAGCTTGTTCCGCGAGGCGTGTGGTTCGTGACCCGTGTTCATCAGCAGAAAGCAGCCGGTGCCGTAGGTGTTCTTGGCGAGTCCCGGTTCCGTGCAGACCTGCCCCATCGTCGCGGCCTGCTGGTCACCCACGATGCCGGCGACGGGCACCCCCGCCAGCGGATGGCCCGGCGCGACCTCGGCGTAGATCTCGGAACTGGCCCGCACCTCCGGCAGCATGCTGCGCGGGATGCGCAGAATCTCCAGCAATTCGTCATCCCATGCGCATGTATGGATGTTGAACAGCAGTGTGCGCGATGCGTTGCTGACATCGGTCACGTGCAGCGCGCCCTGTGTCAACCGGTGCATCAGCCAGGAATCGATGGTGCCGAAGGCAAGCTCGCCGCGTTCGGCTCGGTCGCGGGCCCCGGGGATGTTGTCGAGGATCCACGCGATCTTGGTGCCGGAGAAGTAGGCGTCGAGGACGAGTCCCGTCTTCGACGTGAATGTCGGCTCAAGGCCGTCGGCCCTGAGCCTGTCGCACAGGCCGGCGGTGCGGCGATCCTGCCACACGATGGCGTTGCATAGCGGCATGCCGCTGGCGCGATCCCAGACGACGGCGGTCTCACGCTGATTGGTGATGCCGATGGCCGCGAGGTCGGACGCGGGGATGCCGGCCCGCTCGAGCACCTCAATGGCGACGCCGCTCTGGGTGGACCAGATCTCGGTCGCGTCGTGTTCGACCCAGCCCGGCTTCGGGAAGATCTGCCCGAACTCCTTCTGGGCAACGGCGACCACGGTGCTGCTGTGATCGAAGATGATCGCCCGCGAGCTGGTCGTGCCCTGATCCAATGCCATGACGTAGGACATATGCGGATTCCCCTCACACGCTCCGGCGTGCGATTGTGCCCCAAATCCGTCGATCCACGGGGTTGATTCCGGCGTATGTTTCTCTGGAGAAACGTTTTACCTGGGTCGTTCCGGAGGCTGGTCGTGGATCGAGTTGGAGTCGTCGCTGGCATCATCCTCACCTTCGCGTGCTGTGCAACCGCGATCGGGGCCCACGACAGCCAGGTGAACCGTGGTCTGCTGAGCCATGTCGGGACCTCGGATCGTCGTCCGATCTGCCCGATCGACAATGAGACGTTCGATGTGCTGTTCCAGACGGGTCACTTCGACGTCGTGCAGGCGCGCGTCGGTCTCGACGAGGACATTGACGGGGTGGACATCGTCTGGTCCGACGCGACCTGGCAGGGTCGCCGCGGCGGGCATGACGTCTGGCGCGCAACGGTGCCAGCGACGAGCGCGAACCGCATCGCGTACGTTATCGAGGTCACCGATGGGACGGACACGGCCTATCTGACGGAGTGGGGTGTGTCGGACACACAGCCCGACTCGACGGATGGCTGGTGGCGGCTGAACTTCAACACGCTGATCCACGCGCCGCACGGCGCCACGCCGCTGGCCGACGGGACAGTCTTCCGTGTGTGGGCCCCCGGGGCGTCCACGGCGCACGTCCGTGGCTCATTCAACAGCTGGTCCACCGCAGACGAAATGCGTCGTCGCGGCGAGGACTTCATTGCCTACGTGCCGGGCGCCGATCCGGGCGACGAGTACAAGTTCTTCTTCAGCAACAGCATTTGGCGCACCGATGCCCGGGCCCGGCAAATCAACGAGAACAACAGCTCGAACTCGGTCATCGTCGATCCACTGGCGTACGACTGGCAGAACCCGTGGTTCAGCCCCGCGCCACCGGAGGAGTGGGTTGTGTACCAGTTGCACGTCGGCACGTTTGCCGGGCGAAATGACCCGCGCGGTGCGACTGGGCAGTTCTCCGGATTCGCGGATGTCGCTGCCCGTGTCGATCACCTCGTCGAGCTCGGTGTCAACGCAGTGATGTGCAATCCGTTCTATGAATTTCCAGGCGCGCAGTCCGGCGGCTACAACTCGATCTCGATGTACGCCCCGGAGCGGACCTACGGCACACCGAACGATCTCAAGCTGATGATCGACACGCTGCATGCCAACGGCATCGCCATCATTCTCGACACAGTGTGGAATCACTTCCCTTCGGGGAGCTTCCTCGAGAACTACGACGGGACACAGATCTACTTCGACTCGCCACCGATCGGTACGCCGTGGGGGCCGCAGGCGGACTACGACAACCCGAACGTGACAGACTACTTTTTCGACTCCATCGAGACCGTCATGGGCGAGTACGGCATCGATGGCTATCGCCACGATGCCATCTACGAGATCATCACCGCATCCCAAGGAGCGCCGGGGCAGCAGCTTGTGCGGGACATGATGACGTTCGTCCGCGCCCGACACGCCGACAGCTACGTGCTCGGGGAGATCTACAACAACAGCGCGTGGAACACGAGCCCGAGTGGCATCGACCTGCACGGGCAGTACCACGAGGCGTACAAGAACGCCATCAAGGATGCGGTCGATGCTGCGGCATTCGGGACTCCGGACATGTGGCGACTGGCCGGCACGCTCGATGGGTCGGGGCCATGGGTGGAGGGTGATCGGGTCTTCAACTACTACGAGCTGCACGATGAGGCGTGGCCGCTCAGCGGCGCAGGACGAACGCGCGCGGTGAAGCAGATTGATACGACCTGGCCGCACGATGACCGGTACGCACTGGGACGGACCAAGATCGGCAACGGTGTGACGCTCATGGCCCAGGGCATGCCCGCCCTTCTGATGGGCACGGAGTGGGCCGAGGATGCGGGCTGGGAGGTCGAGAAGATCGACTGGTCGCACAAACAGACCTATACGGGCGTCTTTGCCTTCTATCGCGACATGATCGGCTTGCGCACCACCAAGCGAGCGCTGTTCGCCAACTCGAGTTGCAACGTCACGC
>JBCBTA010000081.1:0-9944 GCA_039818905.1 Planctomycetota bacterium | reverse complement strand
GTCGGGCGAGTGCTCGAGGACCTTGTCCACGAGGCCGTACTCCTTGGCCTCACCGGCGTTGAAGTACTTGTCGCGCTCCGCATCCACCTTGACGGTGTCGATGGACTGGCCGGTGTGCCCGGCGAGAATCTCGTTGAGGCGACGCTTGTCCTTGAGGATCTGCTCCGCCTGGATCTCGATGTCCGCCGCCTGACCGGTGACCCCGCCGTAGGGCTGGTGGATCATGACCTTGGCGTGGGGCAGGATGTGCCGCTTGCCCGGTTCTCCCGCCGCCAGCAGCACGGCACCCCCCGAGTAGGCCCGGCCGACGCAGTACGTCGCCACCTTGCTCGAGATGAACCGCATCGTGTCGTAGATCGCCAGGGTGTCGTCCACGACCCCACCAGGGCTGTTGATGTAGAAATTGATGTCCTGGCCCTTCTTCTGGTTCTCCAGGTACAGCATCTGCATCAGCACGCGCGAGGCGGAGGCATGGGTGATCTCTCCAAAGAGGAAGACCACGCGGTTCTCGAGCAGAAGCTCGTCAATCGTCATTTCACGCGTCCGCTGGTACTGAATCTGGCTCATCGGTGCTCCCCGCTGGGCTCTGTGGCTGCCGGCATGCCCGGCGTCGGCCAATCATAGTCGGCGGCACGGGCCCGCCCACTGCAGTTGCGGCCTCGTTGACGCTCCTTCTTGCGCCCCGCTACGATCGCCCCTCGCTTCAGTCCACGGCCGCCAGAAGGGACCCCCCACGTGCCGACCGCCGTTATCAGTGACATGCATGGCAACGCAGAGGCGCTCCGCAGCGTGCTCGCAGACATCGATCAGCGCGGCGTGGACCGCATCGTCTGCCTCGGAGACATCATCGGCTATGGGCCCGAGCCTCTGGAGTGTGTTGACCTCGTTGCCGAGCGATGCGACTGGTCCCTGATGGGAAACCACGATTTCGGCGTCCTCTACGAGCCCACCAACTTCAACGCCGCCGCCGCCGCCGCCGCGTACTGGACGCGGGAGCAGTTCGACGCCATCGAGGATGACGACCTTCGCACCAGCCGCTACCGCTTTCTCGGCCGGCTTCGCGTCCGCGTCGTCGAGCAAGCCAACGGCACCGTTCCCTTCCTCGCCGTGCACGGCTCACCCCGTCGTCCCATCAACGAATACATTTTCCCCAACGACGTCATCACCGCCACCGACAAGTTGAAGCAGGTCTTCGAACTCGTTGACGGCATCGCCATGGTCGGACACACGCACGTCCCAGGCGTCTTCACCGACGAACCGGACTTCTATCCGCCCGACGAGATCGGCGCCGACAACACCTACCGATTCGTCGAGGGCGAGACAGCCGTTATCAACGTCGGCTCTGTCGGCCAGCCGCGGGACCACGATCCGCGAGCGAGCTACGCGATCCTGCACGACGACCGCGTGGAGTTCATCCGCGTGGAGTACGACGTCGAGAAGACTGCCGCCATGATCCGGGAGATCCCGGCGCTCACCGACTGGCTTGCCGACCGCCTGCTCGAAGGACGTTGACGCACGACGCGCGGCCGCACGCCCAACAAACGAGTACGATCGATCGACCTTTTCCGGCCGCCGCTCTTCCCTCCGGCACAGCCTCCCGAACGACCACGCCATGCCCGCATCACGTCAGAATCCCAAGGCGCGACTGCTCATCACCATCGCGATCATCGCGGCGGTCGCCGGCTTCCTCGGCACCATCGTCTACACCACCATCACCCAGCCCAGCGGCACCGGGGGGGGCCAGCCCACCACGGCCGCTGCCGGGACGCCGGAAGGTGACCCAGGCGACGTCCCCGGCGAGCCCGAGCTGCCGGAAGCCACGACTGCGATCGAGTCCGAACCCATCGCGCAGGATCCAGAGCCCGGGATGGACCCCGGGATCGAGCCTGAGACCGAGTCCGAGCCGCAGCAGGCCGAGGTCGCGCCGGGGACCACGCAGGAATCCACGCAGGGGACCACGGAGGGGGCCACCCCCGAGCAGACGCCCGCCCGCGCTGCGGTGGACACCGACCTTCGGGCACGCGCCTTCGCGAGCGCACCGGTCGATGCCATCGGAAGCCTCGACACAGCCGCGGACGATCGGGCCCTGATCACGTTCACCCTCGCAGGCGCCGGCATCGAAACGCTGACGATGGCCGACTACTTCGAGGAGGTCGAGGATGCGTGGCAGGCGCGGCGGACCCCCGATGCCGCGGGCCAGCACTATCAGATCCAAAAGCTCGCCGCGAGCAATGGTCTCGGTGTCGCGGCCCTCGCCGCACTCGCCATCGAGATCGACGGCATCACCGTCGGCCTGTTTCGCGCCGCCAACGGAGATCCGGTCTGGCGACAGACCGGCACTGGTGCCTTCGAGGCGGAAGTCGTCGATGGCTCGGGCACGCCGATCGTCCGCATCACGCGCACCTACACGCTGCAGCCCGGCTCCTTCGACATCGTGGTCTCACAGTTCGTCGAGAACCTGACGGACCGAACGCTCTCGGTGAAGTGGTACCAGTACGGTCCCGTCGAGCTCAACGAGATTCAGTTCGGTTACCGCATCCCGACACGTCGCGTTCGTCTCGGAACGACCAACGTCAATTGGGACCAGCGTATCGATCCCGATGAAGAGATCCAGGGCAGGCAGAGTCTGCTCGAGAGCATGCGCAAGCGCAACGAGGAGCAGCGACAGCTGTGGCGCAGCGAGACCTACGACAAGGGCGACAACCTCGCATGGGTCTCGCAGACCAGCCGCTACTTCACCTTCACGGTGCACCCGCTGATCCCCGAAGCCGCGGTCACGGCCAACGTCGCCGACCCGCAGGCGAACCCGATCGACAAGGTGCTCCACATCGCCGATGAGGTCTGGGCGGTCGTCCTCGGGCCGAACCGGATCAAGGACGATCCCAACACCTATCTCGTTCTGCAGCTCAACAGCGAGGTCTTTGAGATCCCGCCCGGCGCGAAGGCAGATCTGTCGCACGGCGCATACGCGGGCCCACTGTCGCGCACCCAGCTCAGCAGCGAACCGCTGTACAACGCCCTGAACCTGGACAGTCAGGTCGTCTTTCAGATCGGCTTCTGTGGCTTCTGCACCTTCCAGTGGCTGGCCGGCGGTCTGTATCACCTGCTGCTCTTCCTCGACAGCTACGTCGTCTTCGACTGGGGCCTTGCGATCATCGTGCTGGTGCTGATCGTGCGATCACTCCTGCACCCGCTCACGAAGAAGTCGCAGATCTCGATGATGCGCTTCAGCAAGCAGATGCAGCGCGTCGGACCCAAGCAGAAGAAGCTGCAGGAGAAGTACGCCGACGACCCGCAGCGCATGCGGACCGAGATGGTCAAGCTCATGCGCGAAGAGAACGTCAACTACGCCGGAGCGCTCGGCTGCCTGCCGATGTTCCTGCAGATGCCCATCTGGATCGCGCTGTACGCCATGCTGTACTTCGCGTTCGAGCTGCGCCATCAGCCCGCCTTCTTCGGCATCTTCCAGACGATCAGTGGTGGCAGCTGGCACTTCCTCGCCGACCTGTCCCGCCCGGATCGCTTCATCGATTTCGGCGGCTCTTGGACGCCGCCGATCATCGGTGGCCTGATGGGCACCATCGACAGCCTCAACATCCTGCCGCTGCTCATGGGCGTGATCTTCTACCTGCAGCAGAAGTACCTCACGCCTCCGGCATCGCCGACCATGACGCCGGAGCAGCAGCAGACCCAGAAGATCATGAAGGTCATGCTCGTCGCGATGATGCCGGTCTTCATGTACAACGCGCCGTCCGGGCTGACGCTCTACATCCTGATGAGCTCCTCCTTCAGCATCATCGAGAGCCGCTACATCCGGTCCCATGTAGACAAGCTCGACCTCGATGAGCCGCCCAAGAAGAAGCCGACCACCCTCGGACGCAAGAAGGTCGCCAACCGAGCCCCGGCCTCGCCCTTCCGCAAGGCTGGTGGCGGCGACGACGCCCGCCGGTACAAGAAGCGCAAGTGAGCCATGGCCTTCGGTGACACCATCGTCGCCGTCGCATCAGCGCCATCGCACGGACAGCGCGGCGTGCTGCGCATCTCTGGCCCGCACGGGCACGATGCACTGGCAACACTCTGCGCCCCTCGCCCCACCAGCGCCGGGCTGCACACACTCAGTGTCCAGCTCCCGGACGCGCCGGCCCCCTTCCCGGCCTGTGCTCTGCTGTTTCGCGCAGGACACTCCTACACCGGCGAAGCCGCGGCGGAACTCCAGCTGCCTGGCAATCCCGCGCTGCTCGATCGCGCGCTGCGCGCCATCCTCAACACCACAGACGCCCCGATCCGCCTGGCCCGCCCCGGCGAATTCACCGCGCGGGCCTTCCTCGCCGGTCGCCTCACTGCCGAGCAGGCAGAGGGCGTACAGGCGCTCATCGGCGCACGATCCGCCGCGGAAGCACACGCTGCGACGGCACTCCTGAACGGTTCGCAGGGCGATGCGTACCGGGCCATCGCCGATGACATTGCTGCTTCCCTCGCGCTCGTCGAGGCCGGCATCGACTTCACGGATCAGGAAGATGTCGTCGCCATCGCCGCACCGGAACTCGCCGTCCGCCTCGACGCGGTCGCTGCGGCCATGGACGGACTGCTCGGCCCCGGCGCCCGCGAGCAGCGGCTCGGTGAACCCCTTGTCGTCTTGGCGGGCGAACCCAATGCCGGAAAGTCCACCCTGTTCAACGCCCTGCTTGGGCGGCAGCGCTCCATCACCTCGCCAACAGCAGGCGCCACGCGCGATGTGCTCGAGGAGGAGCTTCCCGTCGGCTCGGCCGGCACCTGGAACGGGCCACGGGTCCGGCTGGCCGACATGGCCGGGCTGGACACCGCGCTCGCCGGCGCCCCCGCACAGAGCGCCGCAGCAGATGCGCTGCGGCGGGCAGACGTCGTTCTCTGGTGCGACCCGACCGGCCGGTTCTCGCCGCGCCCGGCGTGGCTCGACGACACACGGGTCCTGCTGCGGGTGCGTACCAAGGGCGATCTGCCCGCGCAGCCGACCGATGCGCTCAGCGTGTGCGCGCTGGATCTCTGGAACACCGAAGCGCTCCGCCGCGCGATCTTCGACGCCGCGGGCGATGCCCAGCGCACCGCCCACGCCGCGACGCGTGGTGTCCTGTTGATGCGCCACAGGCAAAGCCTGTCCGATGCCCTGCATGCACTGAATCAGGCGAACGCACTGCTCGATGCGCACGAGGAGCGGATCATGCAGCCCGAACTGGTCGCCGGCGCGCTGCGTGATGCACTGGACGCAGTCGGCACCATCGCCGGACACGTCCATCCCGACGACGTCATCGGGCGCATCTTCGCGACGTTCTGCATCGGCAAGTAGGCCTACCCAGCCCCGATCGCTGCCATCATGAACTGTCCGACATAGCGCTCGGCGAATGCGTCGATCGCGGTCGCCGTCTGCGCATCGCCCGTTCCCCAGCACGATGCCATGCGCTGGTCGAGTTCGACGTCGAAACGGATCGTCAGGGCGCCGTCGATGATGAGCGCACCTGGCGTATGCGTCTCCGATCGAGCCGTCACCGCGTTGCGCTCGGGTGGCCCCACCGCAACGCCCCAGCAGTCATGCAGCGAGTCGTCGTGCAAGTACCACAGATCGGTGCACACGACGACATCCGCGCCTTCGCGGTCCGCATCGTCCATCCATCGGAGCAGGTGCTCGCGCAGTCGGTATGCCAAAGGCCGATCGACCCGCTCGGCGCGCAGGGACGCACCAACGATGATCAGAATCGGGGCTCTGTCAGCGCCCGGCACGTCCGGTTACGGGCACACTTCGCCGAAGGACGACGCGAGCAGGCTGAAGTCGGCGAGATCGACGAAGCCGTCTCCCGTCAGATCACCCATCGCCTGCGTTGCACCGGGGCCTGCGCCGAAGTTCGACGCAAGATCCGTGAAGTCCTCGAGATCGACATCGTTGTCGCCATCGACATCACCCGCGCAGGGAGGAGGGGGCGCTGCAACGCACTCGACCGACAGCACCTGCACGTCGTCAACGGCGGCTTCGACCAGCGAACCGTCACCCTCGTCGGCGGCGATGAACCGAAGCTGCACCTGAGCGGTCGGCGTTACGAAGTCCGCCACGTTGAACTGATGCTCGAACCATCCGCCCGACGTGCCGATGCCTGCGGGCCCCACCGTTTCGACCACGCTCCACGACGAACCGTCGTTGCTGATCTCGACGACGAAGACGTCCTCGTTCGGACCTGCGCCGGTGTCGTTGCTGAACCACCGCCAGTAGCTGATGGTGGCATCGCTGACGCCGGAGAGATCGATGACTGGCGTGGTGAGCGTTGTCTTGCCGCCGTCCACGTCGAAGGCGCCCAGCGTGCCGCCGGCAAAGCCGTTGGTCACCCAGCACAGCATGCCCGAAGGCGTGTGGTCGAGACCGGGCTGCGCTGCCGTGGCCTCCGGCGCCATGCGGGTCCAAATGCCCGTCGTCGCATCGTCGTCCGGTGCGCCGACCGTCCAGCCGAGGTCCGTCTCGAGGTCGTCCTCGAACGAGATGATCGCTTCACCGACCGTCGCGGCGAGATACGCAGCAGGGGCGGTCGAAGGCAGCGTCACCGTGCCGGAGACATCACCGTCGGCGCTGAAGTAGTACTGCGGCGAATCGTCGCAGTCCGGTGCGGGCAGCGCGGCGGTGTACGTGCCGCCGCCGGCATCGGTCATCTGCGTCGCCTGGAACGAGTCGCTCTCGCTCATTCGCCAGTGCATCATCGTCGTGTTGGCGATGACCGACTGGCCGAACGCCTGCACGTCCACCGTCAGCGGCACCGGCTGACCGGGATCGACATACTCGGAGATACCACCGACAACCGAGATCTCCAGCGCCGCAAGCGACAGCGCACCGGTCGATGCGAGCGAGAAGCTCTGCGGCCCATCCGGCACGCTGGTGCCACGAACCTCAATGGTCCACACACCCGCGGCGGGACTGCTCACCGCCACCTGCTCGATGTTGTTGAGGTGATCCTCCTGCGTCTGCACCGCAGCCGCGGTCGGGTTCGACGGATCGAGCGTCCACGGGTAGCGACGGATGCCGTTGGGATCCGTGACAACGAGATCGAGATCGTTCACGAGTGAAGGGGAGACGTTGGGCGAGCCCGGAACGTCGTCCCACACCAGCGTCGCCTTGAACTCCGAGTCGCCCGGATTGACGGTCACCAGCGCCGTCGCGACGCCACCGTCGCCAACTTCACCATCGCCGAAGTTGCCGGAGCGGATGAAGTCGATGGTGTCCTGGGCCCGCACCGAGCCGTAGCCGTTCTGGTAGTCCGGCCCGACGGTGCCGATGTCCTCGGCGTTGTGCACGAGCATCGCCTTGACCATGGAGTTGGTCGGGAGCGGATCGCTTGGGTACTGGGCAGCGAAGTCCTCCAGCATCAGCGCGACGATGCCGGTCACCGTGGGGGCGGCCATCGACGTGCCGCACTTGACGGTGTAGGCCGTGTCACCGCTGGAGCTGGCCGACGTCACGCCGAAGTCGCCAGTGGACTGGCAGCCCGGAGCGACGACCTGGGGCACGATGCGCCCGTCATCCACCGGACCCCAGCTGCTGAAGGACGTCATCGAGTCGTTGTTGGCGTTGACCGCGCCGACGGAGATGTGGTTCTTGGCGCCCGAGGGAGGTGCGATCGAGTAGTAGTCGCCGAATCCCTCGACGTCGCAGCGACTGCCCTGGCGCTCGTTGCCCGCCGCCCACACGATCCGCGTCTCGACACCGAGCGAGCCGCGGATGATCGCGTCGATGATCGAGTCCGTCACGCCGTAGTCGCCGTGCATCGAGCACGGAAACCCGTTGACCTCGACGTTCGTGCCGATCGAGTTGTTGGCGACGTGCGCACCGAGCGAGGCGAAGGCGGTGGTGTAGTCCGCTTCGATGTCGCCCGGATCCGTATACAGGAAGGTGCCCGTGCCGTTGTCCTCGAAACCGAAGGCGCGCAGCGTGACGTTCGGGGCCATGCCGCGATGGTTCGAGTTCACCGAGCCGTCGCCACCGACCGTCGCAGCGACATGCGTCGGGTGATCGAACGTGCCCGAGGAATCATGCACGGTCAGGCGGCCGCTGAAGTCCTGATGCGTGGACCGGGCCGTGCCGCCGTCGTAGATCATGGCGGTGATGCCGGTGCCGTCGAGGTTGTACGGCGACTGCTGCAGCGTCTCGACTTGCGTCAGCACGCGGTTCTCCGCGTTGAGCGTTGACAGCGGCGGCAGGGCCGGCTCCACCCACTGCACCTCGTCGGCGCCGATCAGCCCGTCGAGCGAAGCGACGGGAACCTCGATCACCATCGCGTTGATCGAGCGCAGGCTGCGCCGAACCACGGCGTTGTGGGCCGCGACGATCGCGTTGGCTTCATCCGCAGAAACATCCTTGTGCAGCACAAGGTACGCCGCGACCACCGCCTGCTCGCCCTCGCCCCGAACCGCGTACTCCGGCAGCGCGCCGGCCTGCATCAGCGGGTGCGTCTTCCATTCCGAACGGATCGACTCGACGGCACGAACCGTGAACCGCTGCGCGACGGCATCGGCCTTGAGCGTGTCGGCGGTGACCGTGGCGAAGTAGGCGCCGCCGCCGAGCGGGCTCAGCAGCCGCACGCCGGCATCGGCGAGTGCCTGGCGCTGCTCCGGCGTCACCGCACGATCGAACTCCACGACGATGCGCTGCGTGCCCGACGCGGCCATCGCGCCCAGCCGCGTCCGGACCTCGGCGCTCGGCATCACCGGGTTCACCGCGTGGGGCGCGAGACGCGTCTCCAGCACCGCTCGGACCGCCTCGGGATCACCGTCCGTCTCGCTGACCCAGGCGACCTGCCCCATCGCGGCACTCCCTGCCGCGGCAACCACGGCCCACGCCGCAAGAGGTGCACACCGCCGGACTCCAGCCATCGCTCCATCGACCATGCCGAATCAATCCTCTCTCTGCTCCAACGACTCACCCGCGGGCTTCTCGCTCCACCCGGACCGTGCGGCGCGCTTGGAAGCCGTTCGGTGCTGCCTTTTGGCAGCATCAACGCCGCTCAGCAAGTGTGACAGATTCCAATCCGGACACAAGTGGTGCCCAGATCCTTGCTGGCACCGATATTGGCTCCGAGAGCTACCAAACAACAACCAAATCTTCGTAACCCGAAGAATCGGCTTGATGCCGCGGCTTCCCGGACGTCTAAGTCTCCAGGGAAAGGCGATGCGCATCGACACCATGCCAGCACCGCGAACCGACGTCGATTGGGACGCCATCACCGCTCAGCTCCGGCGGATCGCCACCGGTCTGACCCACAGCGCCGAGGAGGCGGAGGACCTGGTGCAGCACACGCTGACCCGCCTGCTCAGCCGTGCGCCGGAGAAGGCCAGCCATCTGGGCTACGCCCGCACGACACTCCTGCGCCGGTGGCTGGATCTCGGCCGCAGACGGACTCGGCGCCGACGCGGGCTCAGAGGGTTCGCGCTCACCCTGCCCCGATGGAGCGAGTCACCGACCACCGACGATCGCGCCGTGCGCATCCGTGAAGCGGTCGATGCCCTGCCGCCCAAGCAGCGGGCAGTCCTGGTGCTCCGCGTCGTTGCCGAGCTTGAGTACACGTCGATCGCCGAGGCCATGGACTGCTCGGTCGAAGCCGTTCGCGCCAACCTGCACCTTGCGCGCAGCGCCGTGCGCACGCGGCTGGGAGACATGCCATGAACCAGTGGACACGACACGATCTGGAGCAGTTCCAAGACGGAGGGCTCGATGCAGCCGCACGAGAGGCGCTCGCCGCCGATCTTCGCAGCTCGCCCGAGCTGCAGCGCGAGGCTGACGAGATCGCAGCGCTGGACCGCGAAGTGCGCGATGTCCTCCTGCATTCACCCGCCGCGAAGCCCGCACCAGGGCACGCCCTGTCGCGCGTCGCTGCGCTCGCAGCCTGCATCACACTCGCGCTCGGCGGCACGTTCTTCCTGCTCACGCGCACGCC
>JBCBTA010000080.1:0-10010 GCA_039818905.1 Planctomycetota bacterium | reverse complement strand
CTGGCGGTGGACGTGCTCGACGGCGGCGGGCCGCAACGACGACGACGCGTGGTCATCGGGGCCGGTGGTTTCGTGTTCGGGGCCGCGATGATGGTCGCTGCGACAGGTGCCGCGACACCGCGATTCCTGGATGCGTCCGAGCGCGGCCCGGTCCGGGTGGGACTGGTGCAGACGAACCTGCCGCAGGACAACCGGATGGCGTGGTCGCTGCGGGATCGCGTGTCCGACCTGGAGGACTTCCTGCGGCTGTCGCGCAACGTGGCAGCCGACGGGCCGGACTTCATCGTCTGGCCCGAGACGATGTTCCCTGGCTCGACGCTGTCACCGGATGCGATCGACGCCGAGCGCGAGGCCGGACTGTTCCACGCTGACCTCGGGCTCGCATCGACCTTCTTCGTTGACCGGCTGCTGGACGGACAGCGCGACATTGGCGTCCCGATGATCGTCGGTGCGATCGGCGTCGATGGATTCGAGGTCGTGCTGCTCGACAGCGGCGGCGTTGACTTTGACGTCGATGCCCGATTCAACAGCACGTTCGTCGTGCGTGACGGAGCCATCGCCGCCGAGCGCTACGACAAGATGCATCTCACGCCCTTTGGCGAGGTGATGCCGTACATCTCGGCGTGGCCCTGGCTGGAGCGGCAGCTGCTGGCGATCGGGGCCCGCGGCATGGCGTTCGATCTCGATGCGGGGCGCGATCCGGTGGTGCATGTGCTCCCAACGGCGGCGGCGGGTGATGTGCGCGTCGCGACGCCGATCTGCTTCGAGGTGACTGCGGACTGGGTGCCGCGGCGGCTGGTGACCGAGGGCGGCGAGCGCCGGGCCGACCTCATGGTGCACCTGACCAACGACGGGTGGTTCGGGCAGTTTGCCGGCGGGCGGGCCAACCATCAGCTCATCACGCGGTGGCGGTGCATCGAGCTGGCGACGCCGGCGGTGCGATGTGCCAACACGGGGATCAGCAGCAGCATCGACGCACGCGGGCGCGTGCTGGCGGAACAGCCTGGCTGGACCGACGGCACGCTGACGGTGGAGGTGATGTTGCCGCCAGAGGACGCCCTGACGATCTTTGCCCGCCTTGGCGACGTAGCAGGGTTCACGTCGCTGCTGGCGACGGTGGTGCTGGGCGTGCTGGGCGTCGTCAGGGGGCGGCGGACGGCAAAAACAGCACCCAAAGAGCAGTTGGACCCGACGACAGACTGATCGAGGCGCCGAACACGGTGCCGGACCTGATGGAGGCCCGTGTGGACATGGACGTCAAGACCCCGGCGCTCGCCGCGCTGCTGCTGAGCATGATCGCAGTCACCGGCTGCAACTCCTCGGACCCGGCGGAAGCCGGCGCCATCGCCTCGGCCCCGCCCCAGCGCTCTGCGGTCGAGCGATCGACCCTGCGCGAGACGGCGATCGAGGAGTTGGAGGAAGCAGCGTTCTCGGAGTTTGCGATTCTGCGGGCCAACGGCCTGGAGGGCCTGCAGCCGGCGCGCTCGCGTGCCGAACCGATCGCGCGGGCGGCGCTGGTGGATGAGAACATTGGTGTGCGCTTCACCGGGGCGATGACCGTCGGCAAGCTGCGTCTGCGCCAGTCGGCGGAGCTCGCTCGGCCGCTGCTGGACGATCCGGATGTGTCGGTGCGCATCGCGGCGATCTTCGCGCTGGCCGCCAACAACGTGGATGTGGATCAGTCGCCGCTGGGCGATGCGCTGCTGGACGGCACGCCGCGAGCGCGGCTGCACGCGGCGTTCGTGCTGGGTGAACTCGGCAATGAGTCTGCAATTCCGCTGCTGCGCGAGGCCTCGCGCCGTGCGCAGGTGGGCTCGGGCATGCCGCTGCCTCCGGCGCAGCAGCGACTGCTGCGTCTGCAGATCGCCGAGGCGCTGGTGAAGCTTGGTGAGACGAATGCGGGAGACACGCTGCGGGCCGCGCTGTATCCGTCGGCGATCGAGGAGCTGGAGGCGTCCGTGATGGCGGCCCAGAGCCTGGGCGAGGTCGGCGATGAGAGTGCGGTGGCCGAGTTGATTCAGCTCCTCGAAGCCCGCCGCATGGACAGCGACGAGCCGCTCTACCCGGTCGAGCTTCGGCTGGCGGCGGCGACGGCGGTGGCCAAGCTGGGCTATCCGGATGGGAGCTACGTCGGCTGGGACGTCGAGGCGGACGAGTCCGAGGTGATTCGGGCCCAGGTGGCGTTCCTGTACGGCGCAACCGGGGGTCCTGATGACGTCACGCGGTTGGAGCGGATGCTCCGCGAGGACGAATCCCCCCTGGTCCGGGTTGCGGCGGCGGCGTCGATTCTCCAGGCTCTGGAGTCCTGACACGGGCTCTGTCAGGGTCGGAGGTTTGACAGTCAATGCGGCGGTCGGGTACCACACGCACGTAGGCTGACGCGGGATCGGACTCACACGGTTGTGTGGGTTCGGCGGATCCCCGGCGGCGGGACCATCGAAGAGACTGGACACAACGACCCGTCTGGGCGGGGCGGTGTGACCGGCTCATCGTCGTGGTGTGTGCGAGTGGCGCCACACCCTCGGTGCGGTTGCGGTTGAGGAGCGAACCGTTGCACATCCTGACCAAGTTCCTGGTAATTCTGGCCGCCGTACTCAGCGTTCTGCTGTCCGGTCTGGCCATCGCGTACACGAGCAATGCCGACCGCCTGGTGACGGAGATTTCCGTCGAGAAGGCGCGGGCATCCGAGGCGCAGGCGCTGTCGGCGGCATCAGCCGCGGATCTGGCCCGCGTTCGTGAGAGCCTTGAGCAGAAGATCGGCGCTCTCGAGTCCGAGCTGACGCAGGCGACGCAGTCGTACAACGAGTTGGAGACGGAGAACCGTCGCCTGCTCGCCGACAACAAGCGTCTGGACCTCAAGGAAGCGACCTACGAGGCCCGCATCGACGACTTCTCGGCGCAGATCGACGCGTTCAGCAAGATCGTGGAGGACGCCCGCACGGACGTCACCCGTCTGCAGAACGAGCAGCTCAAGTCGATCAGCAAGGAGATCGACCTGACCGACCGCATCAACGATCTCGAGGGGCAGCTCGAAGTGGCCCTGGAGACCAACCGGGCGCTGCAGGAGCAGCTCGTCGGTCTGCAGGATCAGGTCGCACAGGGCGGCACCGGCACCACCATCGCGGCTCGAGCCAACGGCCGCGACAGCGTGCTGCGGGCTCCCGAGAGCCTCCGTGCCCGCATCACGGACGTCCAGAAGGACGTGGACAACAGCGTGATGGTGAGCATCAACGCCGGCACCAACGACCTGCTCAAGGAGCGGATGAAGGTCAATATCGTGCGTGGCAACGACTGGCTCGCCTCGGTCGTCCTCGTGCGTGTGGATCTCAACGAGTCGATCGGACGCGTGACGCTGACCAAGGCGACCGGTGGCGGCCCCATCGAGATCGGCGATCTGGTCCTGGCTGCCGACCTCTGAGCTTCGAAGGAGCACCGACGATGTCTCAGATGGGAATGCAGATGCCGGGACGCCGCCGCCAGACGACGGCGACCCCCAACGTGTACACGGGCCTGCTGCTGGCGTCGGTCGCGGCCCTCGCCACTGCGGTGGTGTTCGTGGCCCTGGCGGGCATGAAGATCGGGCCCGGCGGCGACGTCATGGGCGCGTTCAAGATCCACCCGCCGGACGCGCGTCTGGAACTGAAGGACCCCTGAACGGTCGCAACATCTGCGGTCGGCTTGGTGCCGCATCGCCTAGGTGTTGGGGACTCTCATCGGAATTGCCGACGAGGACGCGACCGATCCGATAGGGTATGAGCATCGCGACGGCCACTGCGGCCGCGCGGTGGACGTGGTTTCGGGTCCGCCCTGAAGCGAGACGGCCCGCGAGGTGCAAGGACGGTCGCGCGTGTGGCTTGACAGTCTTCTGAGCTGGTTCAGCGTCGATATGGGAATCGACCTCGGCACGTGCAACACGCTGGTGTGCGTGCGTGGCGAGGGGATCGTTCTGAACGAACCCAGCGTCGTGGCGGTGAAGAAGGGCACGAACCGCGTGCTCCAGGGCGGTCAGGCCGTCGGTTGGCGGGCCAAGGAGATGCTGGGCAAGACGCCCGGCTCCATCACCGCGATCCGTCCCCTGAAGGACGGCGTCATCAGCGACTTCGAGATCACGGAGTCGATGCTGAGCTACTTCATCCGCAAGGTGGGCGCCCGTTCGATCTTCAACTTCGGGCCACGTGTCGTCATCGCGGTGCCCTCGGGCATCACGGCGGTGGAGAAGCAAGCGGTCAAGCAGTCCGCGGAGCGGGCCGGGGCCCGGCTGGTGTACCTGGTCGAGGAGCCCATCGCGGCGGCGATCGGGGCGGGGCTGCCCTTCGCCGAGCCGACCGCGTCGATGATCGTGGATATCGGTGGCGGCACGACCGAGGTCGCCATCATGTCGCTGGCGGACATCGCCACGTGTGAGTCGGTCCGTGTCGCCGGAGACGACATGGACGAGGCGATCATCAACCACATGAAGAAGCACTACAACCTCATGGTTGGTGAGCAGACGGCCGAGCGGATCAAGATCGAGATCGGTTCGGCGGCTCCCGTTGGTGAGGAGACGACGATCGAGGCTCGCGGCCGCGACATGATCAGCGGCCTGCCGCGCAAGACCGTCGTGACCAGCGAGGAGATTCGCGAGGCGCTGCAGGAGCCGGTCAACGCCATTATCGAAACGGTGACGCGCACGCTGGAGCGGGCCGAGCCGGAGCTCGCTGCGGACCTCGTGGAGAACGGCATCGTGATCTGCGGCGGCGGCGCACTGCTTCGCGGCATCGATGTCGTGATCCAGAACGCCACGGGCATGGAGGTCCGCATCGCGGAGGACTCGCTGACGTGTGTCGCCGCGGGAACGGCCGTCTTCCTCGAGAACCTCGAGGAGTGGAAGGACACGATCGAGAGCAATCTCGACGAGTAAGGGCTGTGCCGGCGCCCGATCGTTCCCACGGTGGTGCGCCCGAGAAGCGGAGCGCCGATGCCCCGACGAACCCCCAGTGCACGCCTGCTGCTGAGCGCGACGGTGCTCGCATTGGTTGCCACGTCGCTGCTGCCGACGTCGGTGACGCGCTGGATCGGTGAGTGGTTTCGCGGCCCGCTGATGACGATCATCGCACCGATCTCCGGACCGATGTCAGGGCTGTCCACCTGGCTGCGCCCGGGCGAGCGTCTGCCGTCGCGGGATGCGGACACGCCGCAGGCTGAGTTGATCCGGCAGCGCGATGACGCCGAGCTGCGCTATCTGCGCGTGCTCGATCGCGTGCAGGAACTGGAAGCGCTGGTTCGCGATCTGCAGCGCGGCGTGCTGTACACCGAGACGCCGTTTGTCCGCCGCGAGGCGCGTCGTGTCGGCAGCAACATCGCCGGCGGCACGATGGACATCGATCGCGGCAAACGCCATGGCGTTCGCGAGGGATCCATCGCCATCGCACGCGGCAGCGACCAGCTCGTCGGCATCGTGACCAGGGTTGAGCCGATGACGTCGACGATTCACCTGATCACGGACATTCGGCTGGAGCCCCCGCTCCTCGATGGTGTGGTGATGTCCGAGGGGCGCATCGAGGATGCCGCGGCTTTGGCAGACCTCCCGCAACTGCAACTGGAGCCCGGACGCGATGGCCTGCTGGTGAGCGAGTCGGTCGGCGTCAATGCCGCGGAGCGCATGGTCGTTGGCCGGCAGGTCCGGTTGATGGACGACAGTTGGCCCTCGACCGCGCGCATGCTCGTGCTGGGGCGCATCGTGCGCATCGAGGAGACGGAGGAACCGCTGTTCAAGCGGGTGCTGGTGCAGCCGGAGATCGAGCCGGCGCGACTGCGCAGCGTGATCCTGGCGATTCCGGAGGGTGATGATCAGGTGGAGGCCGCGCCATGAGGTGGACGGTCTTCACCATCGCCGCGTGGATCACACTCGGGCTCGAATGGGGCCTGCGCGATGCGCTGCAGCTTGGCGACGTGCGGATCGCGCCGTCGTTCGTGTTCGTGCTGGTGGTCTTCATCAGCCTGTGGGCGCGGCAGACGGCGGCGATGGGCGCGTGCCTGATCCTCGGCGCGGTCGTCGATCTGCTGGGGCAGCTTCCGACTTCCGACGGCACGGATGTCGTGGTGCTTGGGCCGCACGCGCTGGGGTACCTGCTGGCGGGGTACACCGTGCTGACGCTGCGTGCCCTGATGTTCCGACGGAACATCATCTCGCTGGCGTTCCTCGTGCTGCTGACGGGCGTGCTGGCCCAGATCCTGGTGACATTCCTGCTGGGTGTGCGCACGGTGTACGACAACGTGCTGTTCGACCAGCCGCTGGTCGAGTTGGGGCAGCGGCTGGGCAGTGCGCTGTACAGCGCGGTGCTGGCGATTCCCTTCGGGGCGGCCCTGAACGTGATTCGTCCCATCTTCGGGTTCGAGGCGGATACGCGGCGCGGCTTCCGTATCCAATAGGTCCCTTCCTGTCGAGATCCGTGGAATATCCGCGCCGGCGGTGCAACGCCGGGGATGGTGACGGACGTCTGCCTCCGGGCGGAGTGTGCTGAGCCCGCCGGCAATGGAGGTCTTGGTAGCGTGCGTGCGTATGCACCTGCAGTCGGACAGACCGGACGATGGGCCATGACCAGTGGGTCCACGCCTTCGGAGACGAAGGTTCAACACGGTGACGACGCGTCGTCGAAGCTCGACACGGGCGCGTTCGGTGCGCTCTTCAGCGCGTCGGCAGCCTCGCTGCGCGTGGTCGCGGCGGCCCATGCCGGGCGTGAGGATGCCGAGGACGTCGTGCAGGAAGCCGCGATGATCGCGATGCGCAAGCGCGATGACTTTGTCCCGGGCACGAACTTCCGGGCGTGGATGGCGTCGATCGTCCGCGGCGTGGCATCCAACATGCGCCGCTCCAATCGGCGCCGGCGACTGCGTCACCGGGCGCTTGCACAGCAAGCGCAGCAGGAGAGCGATGCGACAGCGACGATTCAGATCGATGAAACTGCCCTGGACGCGGCACTTGCGGTGTTGTCGCACGAGCAGCACGAGTGCCTGGTGCTGAAGGTGGTGCTCGGGCACTCCTATCGCGACATCGGCACGATTCTCGGTGTGCCCGAGGCCACCGCGCGAAGCCATGTGCATCGGGCCCGGCAGCGACTCTACGAATACCTCTCACGAGAGGAGGCGTCCCATGACTGATCGCGACATCGAGCAGATGGTGCAGGCCTTCCTCGACGGCGAGTTGCCGCCCGAGCAGCAGGATGACTTCAATCGCGCTTTGGACCAGGATCCGGAGCTGCGGCGCCGGGTGCAGGTGCTGGAAGCGGCGCAGGACACGTTGCGCCGCTCGTACGCGCCGATCGTTGCGCCATCGTCTTCCCACGGACCTGCCACACGTTCGGCGCGGAGTCGCCATCGCCACCGATCGCGCGGTCGCACGGTAGCGCTTGTGGCATCGCTGGCGGTCGTGGTCCTGGCGTTCGTGGTGCAGCGGCAGATGACGCCCCCCGCGGCTCCCGTGAGTGCGAGCATGGCGTATGCCGCGTTCATGCACTCGGAGCGCCCGACGGTCGTGTGTGACACACCTGGCAAGCTGATCGCGTACACGACGAAGATGCTGGGTGTCGGCGTCACGGCGGACTTCGACGCGGGTGTGGATCTGATTGGCTGGCGTCGGGCCGAGGGCTCGTACGAGCAGACGAGGCCGGGTGATCCGCTGGTGCTGCTGGCCAAACGGGACGATGGTACGAAGGCGGTCGTCATCTTCCAGGACGCGCGCGTCGATGCGCCGACGATTCGCTCGATGGACACACTCATCGTGACGCCGAAGCGGTTTGGCCCAGTGACGGCGTGGGAGGTCGGCACCATCGATGATGCGATGGTGCTGCCGCTGCTGCGCGAGGCGGACTGACGGGGATTTCCCCGCTTTCTTGGGGTTGGTGCAACAATTCGTTGCGGGCGGACCTTCGTTGGTGCCGCGCGGCTCGATTGCCGCCACACGACACCACCCTGGAGAACTGCCCATGCCCGCTCGTCCCCGCCTGACCCGCCGCGCTTCGCTCCAATGCGGACTGCTGGGCCCCGCCCTCGCCTTGCTCGCGTATGCACCCGCCACGATGGCGGCGGAGCGCGACGTGCAGATCCGCAGTATCGACTTCGACAACGGACTCATCGAGCTGTTCAACTTCGGTGCGACCGACGTTGACCTCACCGGGTGGCGCTTCTGCACCCACGACTTCAACCAGCAGCGCAGGTACACCGCTGCCGGCGGGTTCAACGCCGTCACCATCGAGGCGGGGACGTCGGTTTTCGTGCACTTCAACAACGACGCCCCGGCGAATTCTGATGCGATCGACCGCTCGACGCTCGGCGGCTCCTTCGCAACACCGCTCGACACCGACGCCTATGGCCTGCAGATCTTCTTCCCGGCCTCCAACGGCAGTGTGAGCTTCGGCAACAGCACGCTCATCGCTGACCACCTGCAGTGGAACATCAACGGCTCGGGGGTAGGCACTGCCGAGGCGCGCACCAATCAGGCGGTCAGCGAATCGCTGTGGACAGCGATCGGCGACTTCATTGCGACCGAGGTGGACTCCGCCCGCATCGATCTGACGGATCTCAGCGGCGATGAAGCAGGCGGGCCGTCGGAGTATGCCGTGACCGCAGCGGACTTGTACGACGAAGCCGTCGATGGCGATGCCTCGGATGATCCCGCGGCTCCCACCGCGCTGCCCATCGAGTTCGGCTCCAACACGGTGTCCGGCGAAGTCAACCTCTCCAACGACACCGCCAACGGCGATCGCGACTTCTTCACGCTGACGGTGCCCGCCGGCGCGGCGCTGACGGGTGTGGACCTGCTGGGGTGGGACACCACCAACCCGGGCTTCATCGCAGTCAACGCCGGCGCAACGGGCTTCATCCCAGGCCCAGGAACAGACGCCAACTTCCTTGCTGGCGTGCTCGTGGATGACACCACGGTCGGTGACAATCTGATCGACAACTTCCAGAACGACGCGGTCACGCAGAACAGCCTTGCCACAGATCGGCTCGGACCGGGCGATTACACCTTCGTCGTGCAGCAGACGACCGACATCCTGCAGCCCTACGCGCTCGACTTCGTGCTCGCGGAGACCGGTCGCCTGGTGCAGATTCGCTCCATCGACTTCACCAACGGCATCATCGAGCTGTTCAACTTCGGCACGCTGGATGAAGACCTGACCGGCTGGCGCTTCTGCTCGCACGACTTCGATCAGCAGCGCCGCTACACGGGCGCAACCGGCCTCGACGGCATCACCATCGAGGCGGGGACCTCGCTGCTGATCCACTTCAACAACGACGCACCCGTCAGCCCCGATGCGGTCAACCGCTCGGACCTTGGCGGCAGCTTCGCGGTGCCCCTGGACACCGATGCGTATGGCCTGCAACTGTTCTTCCCCGCCGCCAACGGCAGCGTGAGCTTCGGCAACAGCGATCTGATCGCGGATCATCTGCAGTGGAACATCGATGGCCAGGGCGCCGGCACCACCGAGTCGCGCACCGCGCAGGCCGTGGGTGAGGGACTGTGGACCGCGACGGGCGACTTCATCGCGACGGAGGCGGCGAGCACGACCATCACGCTGCAGGACGCGACCGGCGGGCAGGCCCACGGGCCCGCGTCCTACCTGGTGACGACCCCTGCGCCGCAGTGCGTCGGTGACGTCAACGGTGACGGCTTCACCAACCTCGCGGATTTCACCATCCTCGCCGGCAACTTCGGCAGCACGGGTCTGCCCTTCGGCAATGAGGAAAGCCGCGGCCTGGGTGATCTCGACGATGACGGCAGCGTCAACCTCGCGGACTTCACCATCCTGGCGACGGACTTCGGCTGCACGCCGTGATCGCACACTGACGTCTGTCAGCGATGAATGCAGAAAGTGACAGCGGGCCGCTCACAGGGCGGCCCGCTGTCATGTGGAGCGCGAACTGAACCCGGATCAGCCGGGCGTGCTGGCCGAGGGTGTCAGTCGGAGGAGCAGCCGAAGTCGCTGGCCAGGATGGTGAAGTCGTTGAGGTCGGTGGCGCCATCGTCG
>JBCBTA010000079.1:0-10015 GCA_039818905.1 Planctomycetota bacterium | reverse complement strand
CCAGCGTCGCAGATGCGCACGGTCATCGGCTTCTCGCGAACGAGGTCGAAGGGCGAGCCTGCCCGGGCGAGTGCGGCGCGGAAGGCCGTCGGGCCGGCAGCTGCCCCAGGTCGCCCGCCGTTCAGGCGTACGCCAAGGTCATCGGGGAGACCGAGCAGGGCGACGTGGGCATCCTCAAGAGATGTGGTGCGGATCGCCTCGGCGATACTTCCGGTCCGGACTTCCGGCCACACCCCAGGTTGCGTCTGCAGCACGCTCACCCGCAGAGCCTACCGCGCTGCGGTCGGTCATGGTTGCTGGAGATCACGTTCGCGAAGGAGTGAGAGTGCGATGGGGTGGACGGATGCCTTGAAGAGGCCGTTCTTCACACCCGGATCGTTCTCCATGATTGACTGGGCTTCCTGTTGATCATCGGCATAGAAGATCACCACACCGGGCAGAGCCATGTCGATGACGGGCCCGGCGAGAATGACAGTGCCCTTCTGCGTCAGGGACTGGAGGTATCGGAAGTGCTCGGAGAAGAGGCGTGCCTCCTCCGGTGTGGGCTCCATCGCGGCGCCTTCACGGACGGGCTCGATGACGTAGATCCACCCGCGCCGCCACGGTTCGCGCCCGGTGGTGAATGTCTCTGCCGACTTGGATGACAGCTGCACGAAGTGATTTCGCAGTGCTGTCAGTACACCGCCCCATGCCCGTGTGAAGTAGGCGTAGGCATCATCCCACTGGCCACCGGCACCGAAGTCGTGATGCGTGAGTGTGACGCGGACGGCGCCGGGGGCGATCTCGTCGAACTCGAGGACCACGATGGTCCGCTCATCGCGGACGTCCGCGAGCGTCGGTGGGGCATTCCATGTGAAGCTCAACATGCGCTGCGGAAGATATGCCAGCACGGTGTTGCCCTCACCACCCCGCTCGCCTTCCGGGGCATCTGGGACGAAGTAGAACTCGTACGAGCCGCCGGCCCGGAGTTCGATACTGCTTCCGACGCCAAGGAATCTGCGTACACCGTCTTCGGTCGTCCACGCACTCCACACGTCGTCGAGCGATGCGGGAACCGTGACCACATGCCGCAGCGCACGTGTGCCGTCCGCAAGCGTGATCTGTACGCCAGTCGGCGGCGACTGTGCTTGGGCAGGGCACACTGCAGCGAGGATCAGAACAAGAATGACGAGAACTCGATGGAAAGACTGGTACATGGACGGCTCCTGCCTTAGCTGTTGACCTCGGAGGGATACTGCGACGCCCGCTGATCCACGTTCGCCGAGAGGGTGCTCTTGGGCAGCATGAACTGCATCGCGCCCATCATGCGGAACATCATCCGATCCTTCACCGACAAGTTGCGACCCTCGGCCAGGGCCTTGATCCGTCCGAGGATCTGGGGCCACACCGTGTTGACGCTCTTGAACGTCTTGGTCTCGCCGATGAAGCGACTGTGCGTGACGGTGACACGGACACCGCCGCTCGCTGTGGGCTCCAGATCCCAGGCGACGAGTGTCGGTGCATCCTCCAGATTGGAGAAGGCGAAGGTGTGCACGAAACGGGTGGGGGAGACCGCCTCGATGACCTCACCGAAGATGAACGTGCGCTTGCCGTTGGAGGATCGATATCGCAGCCTGCCGCCGGGGCGCAACTCCGCTTCCAGCATCGTGTCGAACATGGCGCGCTGGAGCGAATGCGTCTTGGTGATCTCGTTCCACACCTTGTCGATCGGAGCTTCGATCTCGATAGCGAACGTCCGTTCGATCGTTTCGGCTGGGGCTTCGGTCATGCGTCCGTCTCCTCACGCGATTGCGTTCTCTTCCTTGTTCGTCGAGGCTTCGGCTTGCCCGGGCGACTTGCAGCCGTGGCTGGCTGCTCCATCTCACGCTTGAGCGCGAGGAGCGCAGACGCCCAGGCACCTTCGAAACGCGACACCCAGCGCTCATAGATGCGCTGCAGCGGCACGGCATTCAGGCTGTTGATGCGTTCCCGACCCTGCCTGGTCGCGATGACGAGGTCAGCCTCCTCCAGCACGGCCAGATGCTGCATCACCGCGTACCGCGAGAGGTCGGGAAATTCGACGCCCAGTTCGCTCGTCGTGCGCGGTCGCTCGCGAAGCAGGTCGAGCATGTGGCGGCGATGGCTGTTGGCCAGGGCCCGCCAGATGGGGTCGAGTTCGTCGGGTGACGACATGTGATAAATCTATCACATGTTTTCGAGATGGGCAAGTCCGGATCGCGTCAGGCGGCCCGAGACTCGAACTCACCGTCATACAGGAAGTTGCGCACGTCATGGCCATCGACGACGGCGATCTGATTGCCGCGGCTCATGCGGAGGTCGATCTGACGGCCCGTTGCCTCGCGAGCGCCGGCCGCCAGCGGGGCGCCCAGAAGCCGCACTGTGGGCTTGCAGGGTGCCTCGGGGTGGTTGGTGACCACCGCGGCGTCGCTGCCATCTTCCAACGTGACGACGGATCCGACCATGAAGGGCGGGACGAGCCGCAGCAGGGCCTCGACCACGACCGGGTCGAACCAGCCGGAGAAGCGGCGCTGTCTCAGGCTGTGGATCGCCTGGACCGTGGGTACCGCCTTGCCACTGGGGCACAGCAGGTGGTCAAAGGCATCGACCACGGCCACGATGCGCGAGAAGACATGGATGTCCGTCCCGCCGAGCGGTTCGCTGCGGTCGTTGCGCTGGCGGCCGGGGAAGCCCTTCCCGTCAAAGCGCTCATGGTGATGCAGCACGATGTTGGCCGCGACGGGTGAGACGTGCTCGCGCACCTCCTCGTAGCCGGTTTGCACATGGAATCGGTACTCGGGCCACTCGGACTCGGAGTCGAGCACGCTGACGCTCTGCAGATCGTCGGGCATGTAGACCTTGCCGATGTCATGCAGCAGTGCGCCGAGACCCAGTTGGGTCGTGTTGTCAGCGAGGGACGGCGGGACGGCGGGACGCTGTGAGATCAGGTATCCCGAGAGGTGTGCGCCGATCAGCAGCGCAAGGTAGGAGCAGTTGGCGAGGTGACCCGCCAGCATCGGTGCGCACGCGGAGAGGTGTTGCGTGACGACCTGATGCGAGGGCTCCTGGACGATCCGCGTGAGCATCTCGTGCACGGCGTGCTGATAGTGCTCGACGTTGACCTTGACTTCGATGCGGTGCTCCAGCGTGTTGATCGACCTGTCGAGCACGCGCAGCAGATCGGTGTGCCCCCTGGCAACGAAGGGACTGACCGACTCGCCGACCTCCTCGAGCCCCGGCACTTCGATCCAGACGTACTGCACGCCCTGCTGTTGCAGTTCGCGCGACATCTGCGCATCAAGTTCATACTGGGCATGGAGGAGCACGAGATCGTCGCGGGCCGGGTGGTGGACGGGCTGCGCGAGGACCATGCCGGGCTGAATCAGATCTGTGGGAACGAGCAGCATCGCACACCCTTCATCGGCGAGGGTACGCAGGGGGGTGACGGTTATGGGGGAGTGGGGTTGGTCTGTTCGGCGTCTGCGGTCTGGGAGGGCTGCATCAACGCCCATGCCGCGGCTGGGTCGGGCATGGGGCCCGGATAGACACGATCGAGTCCAAAGCGGGTCAGCATCTGTTCGACGATGCGCTGCTCTCGCGGCTGGACCTGCGACGTCCATGACTCGACGGGGTCATCACCGCGCTGCACGGCACTCCAGGGCCGCGCCAGCGCCGACGGGCGAGAGAGGGCATCGCCCGCGAGTGTGGTGAGCTCGGAATCATCGACGAGCGTCCCAAGCCGTGCGAGTTCCTGCTCGGGCTCCCGCACGAGGTGCTCATAGAACATGACGTGGATCTCGTCCCGGGAGGACATCGTCAGCGGAACACGGGTCTCAAGGCACCACAGAAGTGCGCTGCGCGCGATGACATCGTCATCGTCGTCCGAGAGCCCCGCGAGCAGATCTCGATGTGGCTCGAGATGATCGGCCAGCAATGCGTCCTGCTCCGGGAGGTCGCGCACGTGCGCCTTCCATCCCATGCGCACCTGCGAGGCAATCACCGCGCAGGGATGTCGCACGACAAGGATGATTGGCATGTCGGGCATGACCGTGCGCAGCCACGGGAGAAACAGGTTGCCGCGAATCTCCTTGGCGATCCGACGGTGGTAGGCGAATCGGGCGGTGGTCTGGGCATCGATCCACGGCCCTCGCACCTCGCCTCCGAGGATAGCTCGGGCGGCGCCTGCCAGGTCCGGACGGTCGTCTCCCGGCCGAACGTATTGGCGGCGATGGAACGCAGCCGCGGCCGGTACCTCGCGGGCAAAGAATGGCTCGAAGAGGACGCGGCAGTCACGCCGATGATTGACGAGCTCGGCGAGCCACGTCGTCCCGCTCCGGCCCGAGCCCGCGATGAGCACCTCCGTCCGCTGAGCACGGTCGATGAAGCAGCGTCGTTTGAGCGCACCGAGCATGGGCACATCATCGGCTGTCATGACCCACCTCGGCTAGCATCAGGCCATGGGGCGTCCATTCCTCACGGCATCCTGGCGTGACCTGATCATCGCATCCTTCAGCGTGCCGCCCGGCCTGCTGTCGGATCGGCTGCTGCCCGGGCTGTCGCTGGATACGTGGAAGGGGCAGGCGTGCGTCAGCCTTGTCGGTTTTCAGTTCCTGGAGACGTGCGTGCGTGGCTTTCGGATCCCTGGTCACGTCAACTTCCCTGAGTGGAACCTGCGGTTCTATGTCCGCCGAGGCGTGGATGAGCGCGGTGTCATGTTCATCCGGGAGTTCGTGCCCCGGCGGGCGATCTCAATCGTCGCGCGGACGGTCTACAACGAGCCGTATGAGACGGTCGCGATGCGCGCGAGGGTTGATTCGGATGCCGCTTCCTACACCGTGAGGCGTCGGGGGCGTTCCCACGACCTTCGGGTTGAGCTCGACGGAGATCCCTGGATGCCGGCTTCCGACAGCATCGAGCACTTCTTCAAGGAGCATCGCTGGGGATATGGCGCGGATCGGCGCGGACGGACGCTTCGCTACGAGGTCATTCACCCGGTGTGGTCGGTCCGGCGCGTGACATCACACACCATCAACGTGGACTGGGCGGAGCTCTACGGCGAGCCCTGGGCGGTCATGCGTGACCAAGAACCGCTCTCCGTCGTGTACGCCGTCGGGAGCGCGGTGGAGGTTCACCCGGCGGGGCGTCTCGATCAGCCGCGATCTGCGCTGAGCTGATCGATGAACGCATTGGCCTCGGTGATGGACGCCTCGAGGTCCTTGATCAATGCGGCGACGTCGTTCTCGATGCCGGAGGCGGTCTCGGAGAGTGCTGCGATCGCGTGGGCGTTGAGGTTGTGCTTGAGGAAGAGAACCTGGTCGCGGAAGGCCGCGAGGACCGGCTCCATCTTGCTCTCGGCCTGCTTCATGGAGGCGAGCAGCCGGGCATACAACAGCCGCGTCTCTTCGAGCTGACGCTTGCTGGTCTCCCGCAGCGCGTCACTCTGGTACTCGTCAAGTTCCTTCTCCCACTCACGGAAGAGGGAGAGCGCGACGCGCTCCACGGATCGAATCCTGTCGCGCACCTTCTCAGCACGATCCTCGCTGCGCTCGAGCTGCTTGCGCAGGCTGGTGTACGCCTTGTCGAGCTCGCCGACATCGGCATCCGTCACGGCGAGGAACTCATCCAGTGCGCTGGAGAACTGCTGTTTGGCCGCCTCCTGGCCATCGCGGGCGGCCTGCACGTTGTCCACCAGCTGATCGCGCTTGGCGTAGCCGAAGTGATCGGCCAACTCGATCCGCGTGGAGGCGCAGCCGGTCAGGCAGGTGGCCGCGATGAGGAGGCTGCAGAGGGTGAGGGTCCTATATCGCATTGGAGGAGAATACCGCTGTCATCCGCCCATGACGAGGGGTGGAGTTGGTCCTCGATCAGTCCGATAGGCCGGGTATGGGTGTCTCGGCAGACAGGATGTCGAAGCGCGATTCGAGCGGGGTCCTTCTCTTTCTGGGGCTCGCGACGATCGTCGTGCTCACCGGCACTGCCGGCTACATGATTACCGAGGGGTGGGATCCGTGGAAGTCGCTGTTCTTCACACTGATCACACTGACGACCGTGGGCTTCAGCGACTACGGCCTCTCCGTCACCGGCGAGAGGTTTACAGCGGTACTCATGGTGCTCGGTATCGCCACAGTGACATTTTGCGTCGGCCAGGCGAGTCGGCGGCTGCTCTCGAGTGCGCTGCAACCGGAACGTCGAATGCGGGAGAAGGCCATGAAGCTCGATGACCATTTCATTCTCTGCGGCTACGGACGCATCGGTCGCGGCGTCGCAGCCTACCTGCGCAGTGAGGGCCATCAGGTGCTCATCATGGACAGCGATGAGGACGCGCTCGAGCGGGCCCGCCGGGATGGCTTCATCGCGATCGACGCCGACGCGACCAACGACGAGGACCTGTACGCCGCCGGCCTGACGCATGCACGCGGGATCGCTGCGATCACCAAGGATGACAACACCAACATCCTCATCACGCTCAGCGCTCGGGCCGTCGCTCCTGACGTGACGATCATCGCGCGGGCCGAGGAAGAGCAGTCGATCATCAAGCTCGAGCGGGCGGGATCAACACGCGTCATCTCCCTGACCGGCCAGGGCGCGAAGACCGCGGCGGAACTGCTGGCCCATCCCGATGTCTGCGGACGTCTGGCGGACGTCGAGTCCGAGGGCGTGCGCCTGATGCAGCTCTCGGTGAGCGACTCGAGCGAACTCATCGGCATGTCGCTGGAGCAATGTGGCGCGAAGCACCCACAGCTTGCCATCGTGGGCGTCAAGTCAGGTACCACGCCGGTCAAGGTGCGCCCGCCGGCCTCCACCCGACTCCAGCAGGGCGATCAGCTGATCGTGGTTGGTATGCCGGACGGCCTGTCTGACCTCGCTGCCGCGGCCTGATCAGGCAAGCAGCGCTTCGAAGAGTGTCGCCAGTTCGTCGATCTCGGATGGTGTGTTGTAATGCACCAGACTGGTGCGGACGACACCATCCTCGGGATCGTGCATCCAGCCGCGGCCGGTCAAGCGGCTGCACAGGCGATGTGCGTAGAAGTGTCCGTACCGGATGCCGTAGTGCGCCTCGTTGGCTGCAACGGCAATCTCGCGCGACATCAGACGTTCGTGCGTGAAGCTGATGGTGCAGACACGGTCCGTCGCGTCTGCGCTCTCGGGTCCGATGACTCGGACACCATCGAGTGCGTTCAGACGGCCAAGAAGCTGTTCGGAGAGTTGCGTCTCCAGCTCCGCGATGTGCTGGAACGCCTGCTCGATGGCCGGACGCGACGGATCCGAGGCTTCATCCGCCTCGGCGAGGAACGCAAGGTGAGGCCACAGCCCGAGCAGACCAGCGCAGCCCTCGTGACTGGGACCGCCAGGCTCGAACTTGTAGGGCACGGCCTCTGGATCGATGAAGTAGTGGTTGGGTCCCTCCAGTTCCGCGTACGCATCGTGGCTGCCGTAGATCGCAGCCATATGTGGGCCAAAGACCTTGTATGTCGAGTAGACGTACCAATCACAGCCTATCGCCTGCACGTCGATTGCGCGATGGGGAGCGAAGGCCACACCATCGATACAGACACGGGCGCCGACGGCATGCGCGAGTTGCGTGACCGTGCGCACATCTTCGATGCGTCCAAGGACGTTGGAAACCTGCGGCACGGCGACCATCATCGTGCGCTCACTCAGCAGCTCCTTGAGGTCATCGATGCGCAGTTCGGTCGTGTCCTCAGCGATCGACCAGGTCCGGACCGTGAAGCCACGGTCCCCAAGGCGCTGCCAGCATCCGGCATTGGCCTCGTGGGCGGTCTCGGCGATGACGATCTCGTCGCGTCCATCCACGACACCTCGCCTGCCATAGCACTCGGCGATCATGTTGCACAGGACGGTCGTCGAGGAGCCGAGTGTCACCACGCCTGCATCGCCTGTGTTCATCAGCAAGCTGACGAAGTCGTGGGCATGCTGGATGACATCGGTCGCTCGCCGCGACGTCGTGTAGTCAGCGCCGACCTGCACGTAGGAGTGCAGCATGTACGTGTGGATGGCGTCGGCGACGCTTGCTGGCACCTGTCCACCACCGGCGTTGTCGAGGAAGACATCGGTGGCGTGCTGCAATGCGGGGAATCGGCTCCGGATCTCATCGAGTGTCGGCATGACCGGAGCGTATCAGCCTGCCGCATCCTCAGCAGGTGCATTGAGTCGGGCCTGCCACTTCGCCGCCGAAATGTCGTGTTCCTGATTCGGAGCTGCGTCGTCCCATGCGCGGTAGAGACGAACGAGCGCGACGACCACGGTCTGGGTGTACTCGTGCTCGGCTCCGACCCCGGTTTCGAGGATGGCATGTGCTTCCAAGAGGTCTACCTCACCTTCGGCGTACCGGTCGAGGTCGAGGTGTGCTCTGCCTCGTCGAGAGAGCGACCTGCCGTATCGTGGATGCTGCGAGCCGAAGACATCGCGGCCACGAGTCACGGCGTCGTCGTGGTATGGCATCGACTTCTGCGCCTGTCCCATGGACTGCAGGAGCAGGCCAAGATTGCTGAGGCAGACAATCGTGTGCGGATGGTCCTCACCGAGGCTGCTGCGGCAGCCGGCGAGAGCTTCCTCGTGGTAGGGCATCGCCTCGTCGTACCGACCCATCGTGCGCAGCAGGTAGCCCATGTTGTTCACCGAGGCGATGGTCTCGGGATGATCATCACCAAGGACGCGCCTGCTCCCCTCCAGCGCGCGCCGCTTGTACACCATGGCTTCGTCGAGCTCCCCCATCTCCTCCAGCAGCTGGCCCATGTTGTGGATGGCGGTCAGCGTGCTGGGATGATCCTCGCCGAGGATGCGCTCACGCCCCTCGAGTTGCTCCTTGTAGTACGGCAGCGCTTGATCGAGACGCCCGAGGTACTTCAGAGCCAGACCGACGCGACCGACAACGCCGATGGTGTGGATGCTGTCTTCGCCCAGGGATGCACGGGCCCGGGCCAGCGAGTCGGTGTAGTAGGACAGCGCTTCGTTGTAGTGCCCAAGGCGCCAGTGGTACTCGCCGAGGTAATTCAGCGATGAGATGGTGTCTTTGTGATTCTCACCAAGGACACGCGTGCGTCCTTCGAGCGCCTCGGTGTGGTAGCGCAGGGCCTCGTCGAAGCGGCCCATGACCTGGAGCTGACCGCCGAGCTCAGCGATGGCGTGCAGTGTGAGCTTGTGGTCATCGCCCAGTTCCGCGCGTCGGATCTCGACGCATCGGCGCCGGTGCTGTTCGGCGACGTCGTACAGGCCGAGGGCGTTGTAGGTCGAGGCGACGGTGGCGTGCAGGCGGGCCTGCACGAGCGGGGCGTCGGCAAAGGACTCGCCGAGATCCGCCGCGGCTCCGTCGAGGACGCTGCGCATCGAGACGTCCTTGCCTGCCTCGCCGGGATCGACGGATGCGAGCATGTCGCTCAGAAAGTCGATGGTGAGTTCCGACTCGCGCCGAGCGGCTTCGGCGGCATCGCGTTCGCGCCGAGCATCGACGAAACCGTAGGTCGTGCCGGCGAGTCCTGCGAGCAGGACGACGAGAAACAGCGAGCCGGCGACAACGCCAGCCCTGTTGCGCCGGACGAACTTCCTGATGCGATACGACGCCGAGGGTGGCCCGGCGGAGACCGGCTCGTTGTCCCGGTACCGCTGCAGGTCGGCCGCGAGGGAGTGGGGCGTGTCGTAGCGACGATCTCGGTCCTTCTCGAGACACTTCATGACGATCCAGTCGAGATCGCCACGCAGCCGCTTTGGAATCGCGGTCAAGGTGCGCGTTCTGGCCTCCGCCTCTGCCTCGTCGAGCGTCGTCGCATCACGAAGGATGGAGGAGACGCGGGTACTGGGCTTGGGCGGATCAACATCGCGGATGATCCGCTGGATCTCCGCCATCGGAACCTTGCGCAGTTCATCGCTCTCGAATGGCAGGGCGCCGGTGAGCAGTTTGTAGAGGATGACACCGAGCGAGTAGACGTCGGCCCGGGTGTCGATGTCCGTCGCACCCATCTCGGCTTGCTCGGGCGACATGTACTCAGGCGTGCCGATG
>JBCBTA010000078.1:0-10172 GCA_039818905.1 Planctomycetota bacterium | reverse complement strand
GAGCCCGTCGCCTGCGTCGAGACGCACGACGAACGCGCCGCCGTTGCCAACGATGTGCTCCGTCGCGTCATCGGCGAGCCACGGCTGGCTGCTGAGCGCGAGGAAGCGTGACACCGACCGGCGATACAGGTCTGCGGCAAATTCGGTGCGCTCGTCGAGAAGGCCGTCTCCGGAGCGGACGGCACGCTCGATTGCCCGATCGGCCTCGCGGGCGCACGCGAGGAACAGCGATGCATCGGTCTTGCGATCAGCGAGGTCGAACAGAAGCTCCGCCGCGGCGAGCTGCCACGGCCCGTCGGGCTCCTCGGCGGCGAGGTCCCGCAGCGCCTGGACAGCCTCCAAGGGCTTCTGGCGCGCGAGCTCGGAGAGACTCACCAGGTCGAGTGCGTCCTGGGTGTGGCTGCTGAGCTGCCGGGACGTCAGCCGTGTCGTGAGTTGATCGCGGAGCGTCGCAGCGGGATCGGCGGCGACCACACGAACATCGCGGCTGCATGCCGCGAGCGTGCAGGCTGCAAGGCAGAAGGCCATAGTGCGCGGCGTTCTCTTCATGGCCCCGACTGTATCGACAGACGCGCAGGCTGTGGATGGTCCTGATGTGTTCACGAGCGTCGGGCGTGCTCGGGACCCCAGTGCCTGGAATCAGGTCTAATGGCGATGTGACACCACGGGCCTGTGGCGGAACTGGCAGACGCGGCGGACTTAAAATCCGCTTCCCGGCAACGGGAGTGAGGGTTCAAGTCCCTCCGGGCCCATTGAGGCTGTGTGCGAGGGAGTGCAAGGTGAGGCACTGGGTCGCACAACGATTTGTCCATTCGCGGCAAGAAGTGGTGTTTGGAGGTGCCTGTGAAGGCGAGAAATGTGACTGCCGAGGCAACGCCGATGGGCCACTGGTTGATCAAGATAGTTGGGACTTCTATCCGATGCCCGTTAGATGTACCTATCGCTAGCAGGGCCATGCTCGTCGCGTGTGTTGCTTTATTTGGTTTGGTGGCCTGCGAAGAGAAACACCCGAATAGCGTCCAGTTGACCGGAGGCTACACTGTGGAGTTTCGACCCGGTTTCGGAGCAAGGGTGCGCAGCCCCGAAAAGTTCTTTGTCGCTCCTCCCTTGGGAACTGAAGTGAGGACGGCGTGGATCACCGAGGTAGCCTTCTCTGGAAGCACGATCTATGGAAGAATGTCAGGCGTTACAGATCCTGGCGCCGGTGTTCGCCCGTTAGGTTACTTTTGGTACGATCTGGCGAGCCATATCGGATCTGGAGAGTTGACGGCTGCTGAGTTTGACGCTGCCGCGATAGGAAGTGTTGACGAGCTTCAGCCCGTTCGTAGAGCCGATTGGCAGAACCTGCGATGAAGAAGACGAAAGTCCTCGTTCTATCGAGTGGTGTGTTCTCGAACTCCGGGATGAGCCGCCTCTTGGGACGACCGGCCCACATGCCGGCGCTGCGCCTCGCAGTCGCCGCGCTGCTGGGACTCACCGTGAGGGTGAGCGGTCAGGCTGTCCCCGCACTTGATCATCCATCGACGTGGCAGGGGATCCTCGGGAGCGGCTCCGAGCAGGCGATCGAGGTTCCGCCGCGGCTGTCGATGGTGCGGTTCATCGATGCGCTGCACGAGAGTGAGGCGTCGTTCCGTGATGCATTCGCCGGATACATCGCGGCTGCCGAGCCTCAGCATGGTGCCGAAGAAGAAGATCCCGAGACGGAAGCAGCGTTGACGCTCGAGCACCACGAGGAGCACTGGCGCAATCGCTTTGCCGTGTTCATCGGGGCCACGACCAAGAGTGGCAACACCCACCTGACGATCGGTGCGGAGTATGAGCGGCGGCTCAGTGATCTCATCGGGATCGGTGTGGTGGCTGAGGGATCACCCGGCGGCCGTGAGTTCGTCGCGGCTGTCCCGGTCTTCTTTCATCCGGTCCATGAGCTGGTTCTCTCGGTCGGCCCCGGCTTTGCCGTCGAGGATGGGCACGCCCACTTCCTCATTCGCTTAGGCATCGGTTGGGAGTTCGAGGTCGGGGATTCGATCAGTCTGGCCCCGACGGTCAGCTACGACCTCGTGGAAGGGACCGGCGACGCGGTGGCCTATGGGCTCACGGTCAGTTTCGGCTTCTAGGTATCCTCATGCGGTTCGCGCCTTCTGCGACCTGATCAAGGGACACTAAGGACCCAATCGCATGAGCACCAAGTCCTACGTCTTCGGCAGTGCCGTCATCGCGGCGCTGGGCGGTCTGCTCTTCGGCTTTGACACCGCCGTCATCTCCGGCGCGGAGCAGTCGCTGCAGGAACTGTTTCAGCCTGTCGAGGGCCTCACGGACAAGGGCCGCAGCTTCTGGCACGGGTTCCTCGTCGCCAGTGCCCTGCTCGGCACGATCGTTGGCGCGATTGCGGTCGGCAAACCCGCCGACATCTTTGGTCGGCGCGCGGTGATGTTCGGGCTCGCGGTGCTCTTCTTCGTCAGCGCGATCGGCAGTGCGCTGGCGTGGGACTGGTACTCCTTCGTCATCTTCCGCTTTGTCGGCGGGCTCGGCATCGGCGGCGCCTCGGTCGTCTCCCCGATGTACATCGCCGAGATCGCACCGGCCCGGCTTCGTGGCAGGCTCGTCGCACTGGCGCAGTTCAACATCGTCTTCGGCATCCTGCTCGCCTTCGCCTCCAACTACGTGGTCGGCACGCTCGATCTCGGTGACAGCCAGTGGCGATGGATGTTCGGCGTGGAAGCCGTCCCCGCCGCGGTGTACTTCATCCTGCTGTTCATCACGCCGCGCAGCCCGCGCTGGCTGCTCGCAAAGGGACGCGAAGACGAAGCCCGCACGGTGCTCACCAGGATCGGGACGGATGAGGATGCGTCCATCGACGAGGAGGTTGCGGAGATCAAGCGATCGCTCGATGTCGAGCATCACGCACTACGGGAGCGTTTCTTCCAGGCCAAGTACTCCAAGCCGATCATGCTGGCCGTGGCCATCGCCGCGTTCAATCAGCTCTCGGGCATCAACGCGATCCTGTACTACTCCAAGCGCATCTTCGAGAGCGCCGGCTTTGGCGAGAGCGCGAGTCTGCTGAACTCCGTCGGCCTCGGCACCGTCAATCTGGTCTTCACCATGGCGGCGCTGGCAGTCATCGATCACTTCGGGCGCAAGCGGCTGATGCTGGTCGGTTCGATCGGCTACATCATCAGCCTCGGCGCGACGGCCTGGGCCTTCTACACCCAGGCGACGATCGGTGAGGACGGCACCGAGGGCTTCACCAACGCCGGGGGCATGATCGTCTTCGGCAGCCTGCTGCTGTTCATCGCCGCCCACGCCTTCGGGCAGGGAGCGGTGATCTGGGTCTTCATCAGCGAGATCTTCCCCAACCGCGTCCGCGCCAGGGGGCAGGCGCTGGGAAGCTTCACGCACTGGATCATGGCCGCGGCAATCGGTCTGACATTCCCGATGATCGCCGAGCAGTCAGGCGGGCACATCTTCGCCTTCTACGGACTGTGCATGGTCGCGCAGCTCATCTGGGTGGTGCTGGTGATGCCGGAGACCAAAGGTGTGCCGCTCGAGCAGATCCAGAAGAAGCTGGGGATCGGGTAGGCGCACAGGCTGTGCCGCTGCTGTTGGTGCCGGTGGGTGGAGTCCAAGCGATCCCGGAGAAACCCTGGCGCGTCCACCCTGCATCGCGTGCTTCTTTGAGCAGATGCCCTCGATTCGAACTTCTGCTCTGGAGACGCCGTGATGAAGTACGCAATGGCATTCGCCCTGCTGGTTACCGCTCAGATCTTCGGTCAGTTGGTGCTGTTCGACTGGGTGTGGTCCACCCTCGGAATGCATGTCTGGTTCGCCGCCGCGGCGTGGTACGTCTGGACCGCGGTGCAGTTCGTGGGCGCGGCCGTGCTGGCATTCTGCGCGTGCCGCTGGAGTGTCCGTGGGATTAGACAGGCAACGCCACGTGCTCACACGGAGACACAGCGCGCATCCGCCGGAGCCCGGACGGCGTTTGCCGCATAGTCAGTGGCGGCGGTCGTCCGTCTCGAGGCCGGCGTGCTTGAATCGGATCGTCAGTGCGTACCGTCCATCGACCAGTGAGCTCTCGACGTGGTAGCCCCACTTGTGGAAGACGCGCAGCATGCCGCCATCTTCGGCCCGCACTGCCGCGGTGAATCCGGCGAGCCCGTTGCTCTCGGCGACATCCGTCAGTGCGCCCATCAGTGCGGTGCCGATGCCGCGGTTCTTCCAGCTCTCACGCACGAGGAAGGCCGCGTCACCGAGATTGGTTCGCTGGTCCCGGACGTAGTGGGCGATGCCAAGCATCTTGGCGTGGTCCTCGCGGCTCTCGAGAACGACGAGGCCCATGTCAGACTCGTAGTCCACCCGCAGCATCTCCTGCAACCTCTTGTGCGGCTCGGTCTTCAGTTCGCGAAAGAAGGCATGGTGCACCGAGTAGTCGCTGACCCGATAGAAGAGATCGCGCACGCGAGCCTCGTCCGTCAGGCGCAGTGGCCGCATGAATGCACGTGAGCCATCCTTGAGGTCGATCCACTGCTCCAGATGCTCAGGGTACGGCGCGGTGTCTTCGGCCAGACTGATCTGCTCCGGATTGATGAGGTTTCGCGCTCGGGCTTCGGACAGCAGCCACGAGCGGAACTTGGGGTGCGAGATCTCGATGAGTGCCATGGCACGCTCGCGGATGCTGTGACCATGCAAGTACGCCGAGCCGAATTCCGTGACGATGTAGTGCACGTCGCCCCGGCTGGTCACCACACCGGCGCCGGGCTTCAGTTGCGGCACGATGCGAGAGATCGAGTCCCCGGCCGCCGTGGATGGCAGCGCGATGATGGGCTTGCCGCCTCGGGACCGCGCCGCGCCGCGGGTGAAGTCCACCTGGCCACCGATGCCACTGTAGAACAGCTCGCCAAGCGAGTCGGCGCACACCTGACCCGTCAGATCGACCTCGATTGCGCCGTTGATCGAAACCATCCGGTCGTTCTTCGCGATCACAAACGGGTCATTGGTGTACTCGCTCGGATGAAACTCGACCAGTGGGTTGTCATCGATGAAGTCGTACAGTGCCTTGGAGCCCATCACGAAGCTCGCGACGATCTTCCCAGGATGGAGCGTCTTGGCTGCGTTGTTGATCACACCCTTCTTCACCAGCGGAATGACGCCATCGCTGAACATCTCGGTGTGAATGCCGAGATCCTTCAGCCCGTCAAGATATCCCAGCACCGCGTCGGGAATCGCGCCGATGCCGAGCTGCAGCGTCGAGCCGTCCTCGACCAGATCAACGATGTGCCTGGCGATGCGGCTTGCAAGCTCGCTCGGTTCGCCTTGCGGCGCTTCGAGGATGTCTCGCGTCGTCGGAACAAGGGCGTCGATTCGATCAACGTGAATGAAGCTGTCTCCCAGGGCGCGCGGCATGCGGGAGTTCACCTCAGCGATGACGACACGAGCGCTCTCCGCACCGGATTTCACGATGTCGGTCGAGACGCCGTAGCTGCAGAAGCCGTGCTCGTCCGGTGGGCTGACGCTGATCATCGCGACGTCCAGCACAACGCGGCGATTCCGGAACAGCGCTGGGATCTCTGACAGGAAGATCGGTGTGTAGTCCGCCCGTCCTTGGGCGACGGCATCGCGGACGTTGCGTCCAATGAAGTACGCATTGTGGCGGAACCGCTCTCCGAGTTGACGCTCGACGTAGGGAGCCACACCGAGCGTGAGGATGTGGATGATCTCGGCGTCACCGATGTCGGTTCGCGCTGTCAGGGCCTCGACCAGTGTCTGCGGCTCCGCGGCGCCGGACCCGACGAAGACCCGGTGACCGGGACGGACCAACGCCGCGGCTTCCTCTGGCAAACGAACCTTATCCGCGTACCGCTCGATCCACGCGCCCCCGTCACGCTGTCCCAACACGACAGTCGCCCCTTTCTCACGCAGCGCGGCAGGGCGCTGCAAGAGTGACATGATCGCACACTCCGGGCGTCCCGTGTGCTTGAGGGTCCGAGAGTTGCAGGCATTTCTCGGTCCTTCGGACGGCTGTCGCCGGTGGCGGTGAGGCGTCCGGTAATGGGCCACAGGACCCGGACGGCGCCCTCCGATTCGCGCGGCAGGTTGTCAATGGGCAACGACGGAATTCGCGATCGAGCCGGTCAACGTGTCGCACTTCGTCTGCCGTCAGCGATCAGGTTGACCCCGCGGCATGCGCCCGCATCCCGCGCAACTTCGACGTGCTCCGGTCGAAGTCGGTCGAAGCGCCACCTCCCGGAGTGCCGAAGCCGTGTCCTGTGTTCCCTCTCGAGGACTGTGTCTGTCCGGAGAACGAACCAGCAGGAGTCGTTCCCATGAACGCGCCCACTTGGATTCACTGGCTAGATCGACGTACAAGGCTCCCGGTACTGGGGGCAGCTCTCCTGATCGCATTCCTGGCCGCCTCACCGGCGCATGCAGGGATCAAATGGGGAGAGTGGTCGTTCCAGCAGGTCGAGGAACCGGTTCGCTACAGCGTGACGCTGGACAGCGACATGCCGGCCTGGGACCTGTGCTGGGCCGAGCACACCGATGCCGCTCGCGACATGCTCGTTGACCGCATCGTGGAGCCGATGACTGATCCGTCTCGCCTCTACGTCATCGAATTCGAGAACATCCGCCCCCACATGGTCTGGGGCAAGCGGGCCGACCTTCGGCTTCGCAACAAGGATGGCAAGGACATCTACGGCGAGCAGGCCAAGTACTGGGAGATCCCCTTCGCATCCACCGACTATGAGGATGAGATCGAGCTCATGCTCATCGACCTTGTGGAGCGCGTGCGGGTGAAGCGTCCCGGCTACATCTTCACCTTCGAGGAGTTCCACCCCACGGGTGTCCGTCGCGGCGCACGGTATTACACCCTCGCCGAGTCGCTGGACTTCTTCATGGGTGCCGACCTGCCCCGCCGCCTCCGTGGCGAGCGCATGGCATTCGTCGCCTCCAAGCAGTTCAACCGCCGCGCGATCTCCAACGTGCATGAGCTCGGTGGATGGTTTCTCCATCACCCCGGCGACCAGTGGTGGCTCATCAACGCCGGCGAGAAGCCGCTTGACTTCAGCGCGATGATGGCCGAGGCCGTCGCAGAGGCGGAGGCCGCAGCCAACGAAGGCGAGCCGCAGAGCGAGGAGACCGAGGAGGTCGCACAGGACGACGAGACGGAGGGGCCGGCCGCGGGCGGTGGATCGGGCAAGCCCAAGATCACCGTGTACGCCATGATGACCGGCTGGTCGCACAAGGACGGCGACTGGGAGACGTATCTCTACGACCGACTTGCGGCGGCGAACGTCCCCTTCCAGGCCAACAACCGCATCCTCTACGACCATCAGATTGGTCGTCTGCCCCGCGTGATCCGCAATGATGACGGCAGCGTGCGCATCCGCGACGGCGGCGTGCCGCAGAAGGTCGAGCTGCAGAAGCACCTCAACCGGATCGACAAGCCGCTGAAGTGGGAGTTCATTGACAAGGACTTCGACGGCTGGATCGTCGTCAACTGGGAAGGCACCTGGCCTCTGTTCGAGACCGCCAGTCGCCACACGCAGGACTACGCCCTCGCCTACTCGCGTCAGCAGTACAAGCAGCTGCGCAGCAACTACGACCGTCTGCTGCAGCAGACCGCCGACGACTACGACTACTGGTATCGCCAGATCGCCGAGCCGCTGCTCCAGCGGATTCGTGCGACCGCGCCGAAGGCCAAGCTGGCGATCTGGGCGTATCCACGCCCGACGGCGTCCACCGAGGCCCAGCTCGAGCGTCAGGAATGGCTGATCGATCTGCTCGACGCCTACGCACCGTGCTTCTACTTCGGTCGTGACGTCGTTGACGATCGCCGTCCGCGTCGTCCGCGCGAGGAGTCAACGCCGGTCCGCGAGGCCAGCCTCGATGCTCGCATCACGCCCTTCATGAATCTCACCGGCACGTTCGACAAGCCCATCATCCCGTTTGCGAACGTGAAGTTCGGGCCACGAACCTTCCGCTACAACGAGTGGGTGCGCGACGACGAGGACATGCGAGCCGTCTGGCTGCACCCCGTCGAGAAGCACGACATCAACCAGTTCTTCCTGTGGCACGCCGTGCGCAACAAGGAAGAAGCTGACGAACTCGCCGACTACATCATCAACTTCCTTGTCCCGTGGCTTGAGCAGCACTTCGAGCTGGTGACCTACTCGAATGCCGCCGCGGGCCTGCGCAAGGCCAACTGACGACGCATTCCGACTCGGAACACACATTGCGACCGGCCGTCACCTGTTGGCGGCCGGTCGTTTTCGTTTGTGCCTCGCGCGGGTCTACGAGAAGTAGCCGGCCATCCGCAGGCTGTCGATGTCGTTGAGCAGCTTGGCGAGCAGGAAGTTGATCACGACGATGGCGACGAAGCTCGTGACGAACGCCTCGGTGGTTGCTCGTCCGACGCCGGAGGCGCCCGCGCCGCACGTGAAGCCCTTGGCGCACGCGATCAGCGCGATCGCGGCCCCGAAGAAGAAGGACTTCACCATGCCGTTGAAGATGTCGAACCAGTCGATGAACGCCGACGTGAAGTCCCAGTACTGATGTTGGTCCACGCCGTAGAAGTGGGTGGTCACAAGCCATCCGCCCGCCACGCCACAGACATTGGAGACGACGGTCAACACGGGGATCATCAGGACGCAGGCGACGAAGCGAGGCGCGACGAGGACCCGGATCGGATCCGCCGCCATCACGCGCATCGCGTCGAGCTGCTCGGTGACCCGCATTGAGCCGAGCTCCGCCGTCAGCGAGCAGCCGACACGTCCGGCCAGCATCACGGCCGCCAGCACCGGGCCGATCTGCTTGATGATCGAGATGTTGACCACACCCCCGAGGCGGTGCTCCTGGCCAAACTCAGCGAACTGGTCGTACCCCTCGATGGCCAGGATGGCCCCGATGAACCCACCTGTCAGTGCCAATACAGGCACGGACCGCGAGCCGATGAAGTAGAGCTGCGGCCCGAGCCTGCTCCACCGCGCCCACGTCGGAACCGCACAGACGACGGCGTGGAGCGTCGCAAGCGCGAACTCCGTGAAGCCCCCGACCTTGCGAATCTGCGCTGCGATGAACGCGCCGAAGCGCTCGATGAGCGTGTACACGAATCAAGGGTACGCGAAGCGCGATGCCGGCGCGTTACTTCATCGGACGGATCGAGCGGCCCTGCTGAGGCTCGGTCGTGTCACCACCACCGGCATTGGCTGCGCCGCCACCCTCACCCGTGGCCGGGACGAGGTACACCTCGACGCGGCGGTTGGCTGCCGTGCCGCCACTGCGGTTGTTTGCCACCGCCGGGCGATACTCGCCCCAGCCGGCGACCTCGATGCGCTCGCCGGGAACACCGGCCTTCTCGAGGGTCGCGGCAACAGCGATCGCACGATGTACGGCAAGGTGACGATTGGTCGGATGCGCGCCGCGCGAAGCGGAGGGCTTCTGGCTGTCGGTGTGGCCGACGATGCGAATGTCGTACTCACCGGCGTCGCTCGTGCGCAGAATGCGTGCGAGCTGATCAAGGCTCGACATGGCCGACCTCTTGACGACGTCGGAGCCCGAGTCGAATGTGAGATCGGAGCCAAACTGCAGCATGCCCATCTCGGCGTCGTACTTCACGAGATCGGGGTTGCGCGACGCGAGCTGCTGCAGCGCGCGATCGGTCGCCGGGTTCAGTGAGCCGAACTGCCAGTTCTGCAGACGCGAGTCGAGTCCGCGGAGTCCGCCCTCGAGCTCCTCGACCTCGGACGAGAGCGTCGTGACACGCGTGTTCAGACGCGACTTGTCGCGCTCCAGCGAGGCGATGCGCTCGTCCTTGTCGCGAACCATCGCCTGGAGGTTCTGGTTCTCCTGAAGGAGTTCCTGATTCCGCGCTCGCTGTGCACGCGCCGACATCTCGGCATCGTCATAATCACCCTGCGAAACGCAGCCACCCGAGAGCAGCCCGGCCATAAGCAATCCGGCGGACACGAGACGAAGGGGAGTGCGCATGCGAAGCTCCTCGAATGGTTCTGGAGGCGTCAAACAACCTGTGAATCGTCGAATACCATACCGCATTATCGGGCCTGCGCGGAGCAGGCCCCATTCGTCAATCGACGCAACGTGTGAGTGGGCATGAGCCGAGTGCTGATCGAAGCCGCGGGACTCGCCGATGCCCGGGGAAACGAAACCCGACCGGG
>JBCBTA010000077.1:0-10180 GCA_039818905.1 Planctomycetota bacterium | reverse complement strand
AGTGCGTGTGATCGAGATCGATTCGCGTCACCACCGAGACCTCGGGCGTCATGATGTTGGTCGAATCCAGACGCCCGCCCATGCCGACCTCGATCAGCGCAAGGTCCACCGCCTGCTCGGCGAAGTGCAGCATGCCGAGGGCCGTCACGATTTCGAAGTAGGTGCACTGACCATGCTTCTTCGGGATCGACACACTCGCCTCGGCAACACGCTTCATGAGCTGGGTGAACGCATGATGCGAGATGATCGTGTCGCCGATGTGGATCCGCTCTCGGATGTCGGTGAGGTGTGGGCTGGTATACACGCCGACGGTGTAGCCGCACTCGCGCAGGCAGGACTCCAGCATCGCGATGACCGAGCCCTTGCCGTTGGTCCCGCCGACGTGGACGCAGCGCAGTTCTTCCTGCGGATCGTCCAGCGCCTTCATCAGGGCGCGCATGCGATCGAGCGAGAAGGCGGACTCATCCACGCGCGACGAGCGCACCCGCTCGACGTCGAGGTGATCGTGCAGGAACTTCAGCGCCCCGTGGTAATTCGGAATGTCCGGCGTCGAGCTCTTCGCGCTGGACTTGCGGGTACGGGACGAACGCTTCGATGTGGGTGATTTGGTCGCACGGGCCATAGAAAGGCCATCGTACCAAGACCTCGATCCTTCACCAAATCGGCAGTGCTTCGATGCCCATTAGTACCTGTCAACAAACACGTTCCATTTGTTAGTAATGACTATCTCTCTGCGGTGCTCCGACCCTGCTCGCCCGCCTCAGTACGCTTGCGGGCCATATGAGCACTTCATCGCATGACGGCTCCCCTCCCGCAGCGAACGGCACGGCAGGTGCGGAGGCGTGGCGCGTCTTTCGCATCATGGCCGAGTTCGTGGAGGGGTTCGAGACGCTCTCGGGCGTGCCCGCCGCGGTCTCGGTCTTCGGCTCGGCCCGCACGAAGCCGGAGGACCCCGTCTATCGCCAGGCCGAACAGCTCGGCGCCAAGCTCGCGCAGTCGGGCCTCGCCGTCATCACCGGCGGCGGACCGGGCGTGATGGAGGCGGCCAACAAGGGCGCGTGGGAAGCGGGCGGCTGCTCGGTGGGGCTCAACATCGCGCTGCCGATGGAGCAGATGCCCAACCCGTACCAGACCATCAAGCTCGACTTCGACTACTTCTTCTGCCGCAAGGTCATGCTGGTGAAGTACGCCCGGGCGTTTGTCATCTTCCCGGGCCGCTTCGGCACCATGGACGAGTTCTTCGAGTCGCTCACGCTCATCCAGACCCACAAGATCGATCCCTTTCCGGTCATCTGCGTCGGGACGAGCTTCTGGTCGGGGCTGGTGGACTGGGTCAGGCAGACGATGCACCAGTCCTTCGCGACCATCAGTCCGGAGGACCTGGATCTCGTGCGCCTGACCGATGATCTCGACGAGGTCGTTGACGTCATCCAGCGTCACATCCGGGGCGAGCCGGTCATGCCCGAGGCATACCCCACACCGGAGGACGGCACGCGCCCCACCGGCGAGGGCACGCGCCCGGGCGTCAAGGTGCGCCGCTCTGCGCCCCCGACCTAGCAGCGCTCCCGATCAAACAGGATGAGATCCATCAGTCCAGCCGTGCCGCCACAGGATGTCAGCAGCAGATTGATCTGGCCGCGGTGGTGAAAGCTGTGGGTGTAGACGTGCATCAGCAGCGCTCCGAGTGTGTTGCGCCATCCGACGCCCTCGGTGCTGCGGTACTCGATCATCTCGCCGAGATCGTCGTCATCCAGCTCCTCGGCCCACGCCTCCCAACGTGCCTGGATGCTCGCGGCACGCAGGGCAAGCTCGTCGAGCGGCGCCGCGTCGGGGAAGACCGCGTCGGGCATGGTCTCCAGCGCGCCGACGCGGTGCAGCCACGTCTCGCGGGTCGCCACGATGTGAGCCAGCTTCTCCAACGCCTTCTGGTACGCGGGATCGTCGCGCCGTTCAGCCGGCACCGACAGGAACGCAGTGCGCAACGTCTGCATGGCAAACCGCTCGTGCTCCATGGCTCGCCGAAAGCCGTCCGCCGTGATCACACGTCTACCTCCTGCTCACCTGCCCCTTCGACCATCAGCCGCTTCATCTCGCGCACGGCGTCGCGCAGCCCCGTGTAGACCGCGCGGCTGATGATGGCGTGCCCGATGTGCAGTTCTCGCACACCTTCGCACGCGGCGATCGGTTTGACGTTGGCGTAGTTCAGACCGTGCCCCGCGTTGAACCGCATGCCGCCAGCCCGAATGAGATCGCCTGCGCGGCGCACACGGGCATACTCCTCGGCCAGCGGCTTGATCAGGAAGTCGCCCCCCGCACGCGCAAAGGCCTCCGCGTACGGACCGGTGTGCACCTCGCACACGTCGAAACCCGCCTCACGCGCGGCTTCGACCTGGCGCGCATCGGCATCGATGAATGCCGAGACGATCATGCCTCCCTCGCGCAGCCGCGCGACAACGTCCTGCATCATGTCAAGCTGACCGGCGACCTCCAGCCCCCCCTCCGTCGTGATCTCCTGCCGACCCTCGGGCACGAGCATGGCGATCTGTGGACGGATGCGACGTGCGAACTCCACCATCTCATCCGTCGCCGCCATCTCCAGGTTGAGCTTGACGTTGACGGACGCGTGCAGGCGCTCCACGTCGTGGTCCTGAATGTGCCGACGATCCTCGCGCAGATGCACCGTGATCCCGTCGGCCCCGCCAAGCTCAGCTTCGTGTGCCGCGCGGACGGGATCAGGCTCGACACCCCGGCGGGCCTGGCGCACGGTGGCGACGTGATCGATGTTGACACCGAGTTGAATCATGCGGCCATTGTAGGTCGGCCTCAGCCGGCTCCCCCGTCGAGCGGGCCGCGGAGCAGATCGCCCAGCAGAATGGCGCTGCCGAGACTCACCATCACGACACCGGCGACGCGAAGTGTGCTGGTCTGACGCCGGTGCTTCGGCGCAAGTTTCTTCGCCGTGCCGCCCCACAGGAGATACGCGGCCGCCTTGAGCAGCATCACCCAGCCCACGAGCGTAACGAGCGCCGGTGTCCCCACCTCCCAGACGTTGTGCAGCACCACAACCACCAGAGCCACCGGCAGGGTGTACATCCCGATGATCAGCGTGCCGTCAGGCCGCTCGAGCAGGGCGTCGAAAAAGTCCACCCACCCCCGGGCCCGCACGACATGCGATGCGCCGAGCAGCACGAGCGACGCGCCGAGGAGAGTGCGGAGGACCTCCTGCGTGCCGGGTTCGACCATGGGTCTCGCTCCCTTGCCTAGCCCCGCGGCTGCTGAAGCAGCCACGCCGGAGGCGGATACTTCGGCTCCTCGCCCTGGAGGACGCGCCAGACATCGCGCACGACCCATGACATCTCGCGTTTGGCCCGAACAGTGCCACTGGCGAGGTGGGGCGAGAGGTAGCAGTTCTCCAGCCCGAAGAGCGGATAGTCGGCGGGAATCGGCTCGAAGGGATCGTGAACGTCGAGGAAGGCGCGGAAGTCGGGATGCTGCTGCAGATGTGCCGCCAGCGCGTGCGCATCGATGACGAAGCCGCGGCTCGTGTTGATCAGCAGCGCATCGGGCTGCATCGCCGCCAGCATCTGCGCGTTGACGAGGTCGCGATTCGACGACCGGTAGTCCACGTGCACGCTCAGCACGTGCGCCTGCTCCAGCAGCACATCGAGGGAGACCATCTCCGCGCCGCCGCTGTGCGCTTCGGGCACATCGCGAATGTCATGTGCGAGCACGCGCATATCCAGGGCCCGAGCAACGCGGGCGACGCCCGAACCAATCCTGCCACAGCCGATGATGCCGAGGGTGGTCTCACTCAGCTCGCGACGCCCGACGCACTCGCGGCGAACCTCATGCCACTGCGCGGGCTCGATGGACTTCTCCAGCAGGAGTCGCGGACGCACCACGTCGAGCAGGATCGCCGTGAAGTACTCGATGACTGCCCGGGTATTGCTGTTGGGGGTGTGTACCACGGCGATGCCGCGATCAGCGCAGGCGTGGACATCGACGTTTTCCAAGGCCACGCCGGCGCGGCCCACGACCTTGAGGTTGGGCGCCTGTGACAGGAGGTCCTCGTTGACGCGGGTGTACGTGCGCACCACAAGGCCGTCGGCCTTCGCGAGCAGCTCCGGGAACGCGGGATCCTCATGGCTGCAGCGCACGAACTCGCAGCGCTCGGCAAGCCATGCGGCGCACTGGGTATCGAGATCTTCCGTTTGGATGACAAGGGCCATCGGCGCAGCGTACACGAAGGGGAGACGTGACCGTCAGTCCTCGTCGTCATCGCCGCCGAGATCGGCCGGCTCGAGGATGGAGGACATCGGACCGCTGCACCCGCTGGCCCGGACATCGGCCCCGAATCCGATGATCTGTTCGCGCTTGAGCTCGGCCAGTTCACGGTGCGCCGTCTTGCAGATGGCCCGGCCATCGGCATCGACTGTCTTGGCGATCTGGAAGGACCGCTCCGCTGAGTGTCCGAAGACCGTCATCATCATCTCGATCACGTACTCGTACGTGTGATCGTCGTCGTCCAAGAGCACGACGTTCCACAGCCGCGGCTGCTTCGGGCGGCGCTGCGTCCGCGTCTCGGTCTTCGGTGCCGTGAGCGTGTGCTCCATGGACAGATGGTAGGACACGCGTCAAGTCCCGTGCGACAGCGAGGGACAGGTGGTGCACAACCGCAGGCCGCTTGCTGGGTCAGCGATGGTCCAATATGTTTTCCCGTTCCCCCATGCGGCGACGAAACCGGCCGCTGGGGGTCGTTTTTGGGGGCTCTGTTCCCGTGCATCACTGCCAAGAGGGTTGGAGAAGGACACGCAGCCGATGAACAAGGGTGATCTGATCGAAGCCGTCGCCGCGCATCTCGGAGAGAGCAAAGCCGTCGCCAGCCGGGCACTCGATGCAGTGCTTTCCAGCGTGCAGGACGGTGTTCGCGAGGACGACAAGGTTGCCATTGCCGGATTCGGGACCTTCAAGAAGAAGCACCGCAAGGCTCGGGCCGGCATCAACCCGGTGACCAAGGAGCCGATCGACATCCCCGCGTCCACCACGATCGGCTTCACGCCCAGCCAGACCCTCAAGGACAAGTTCGGCGAAGGCTGAAGCCGCGCCGACCATCAGGCCCGAAAGGCCTGTTCCGCGAGATCAATTGCCCGCAGCAGCGCGGCGGCCTTGTTGACCGTCTCGGCGTACTCCGCGTCCGCGCGGGAGTCGTGCACGATGCCGCCCGCCGCCTGCGCGTGATAGGTCCATCGACCATCGGAGTACAGCGCCGTCGGCGTCACGATGGTCCGCAGCGCAAGCGCGACATCCATCTGTCCATCCAGACCGATGTAGCCGAACCCGCCGCCGTAGGGCCCACGACGGATCGGCTCCAGCTCATCGATGATCTGCATCGCGCGGATCTTCGGTGCGCCGGAGATCGTGCCGACAGGCAGCGTTGCCCGCAGCGCGTCCCACGCATCCAGCCCGTCGCGCAGCACACCCGTGACCGTCGAACTGATGTGCATGACATGGCTGTACCGCTCGATGTCCATGATTGCCGCGAGATCGATCGTGCCTCGCTCGGCGACCTTGCCGACATCGTTGCGCCCGAGATCCACCAGCATGACGTGTTCGGCTCGCTCCTTGGCGTCGGCGAGCAGCTCGCGCTCCAGTGCCGCGTCTTCTTCGGGTGACCGGCCGCGCCGACGCGTTCCCGCGAGCGGGCGGTTGGTGACGACGAGGCTGCTGTCCTCACTGCGCCGGCGCACGCGGCACAGGATCTCGGGACTCGACGCCACCAGAATGCAGCCCTCCGACTGCAGGTAGACCATGTAGGGACTGGGATTCACAACGCGCAGGGCGCGGTAGACGTCGAACGGATCGACCGTACTGACACGCTCGAATCGCTGCCCGATCACAACCTGGAAGATGTCGCCGGCGCGGATGTACTCGCGGGCACGCTCCACCATCGCGGCGTGCTGCTCGCGGGTCATGTTGGAGATCGCATCCGGCGAGGCGGACGCCTCGTGCACCTCACCGGCCCGCAGCGGCTTGCTGTGCACCTGCAGCGCCTCGGTCGTCTGCCGCAGGCCGGCGCAGGCGTCGTCGTAGGACGCGTCGGCGTCGGCGCCGGGTGTGACGACGGCGCAGCGCACCACGTGCACGATCTTGTCTACGTGGTCGAAGACGACGATCTCGCGGTACAGGCCAAAGTGCAGGTCGGGCAGCTGGCGATCGTCAGGCGGCGCATCACGCCACGGCAGCTTCTCCGGCTCGGCGTAGCGCACCGCGTCGTAGGACGCATGTCCGATCCAGCCGGTGAGCGGCGCCGTGGGCAGCAGCGCTCCGGCCCGCCCGTCGGGGATGATCAGCTTCCACGTGCGTGTGATGTCGCGCGTCACCTCAAGTGGATCTGTGGACGTCTGGGTCTCGACTTGCCATCCCCCGTCCGTGTCGCGTCGGCAGACGCGCACCTCGTTGGCGGTCGCGATGACCTTGATGTCCGGATGGGCTCCGAGAATGGAGTGACGTCCCTGGCGCTCTCCGCCCTCGACCGACTCGAAGAGGAACGACGTCGCTGTGCGCTCGTCCTCGACCACGAGGCGGCGATACGCGAGGACCGGCGTGAGCTGATCGCCCAGCAGGCGCACGCTCAGTGGGATAGCCAGCGTGGCGTCTGGCCACCGGCCTCGAGCCTGCTCGACCGTCGAATTGAACTGCTCGCGCGAGAGGGTGACGCTCATGGGTGGCGGGAGTCTAGCAACGCCGGTGCCCGCTCCCGGGCCCATGCCCGAGACGATCGGCACACCTGTGACTGATACCATTGTCGGCCGTGCGACACCGCTCCTCCATTCCAGAGCCGCGCATCGAGCTGATGCCGCTGATCGATGTGGTCTTTCTGCTCCTGACGTTCTTCATCTTCGCCCTCGTACTCTCGGCGCGGCTGGAAGTGACGGATATCCAGCTCCCGAGCACCAGCGCCGGTGAGGCGCCCCAGGGCGGTGAGTACATGGTGCTTGAGCTGCGACCCGGGGGCGACCTGATGCTCAGCCGCAAAGCCGTCGAGTGGGACTCGCTTGTGGCCTCGATCGAGGCGGAGCGCGTGTCGCGACCCGACGCCGTGCTGCTGATCGCACCCGATATCGGGTCCTCCAGTGGCGACCTCTTCAAGCTCGTTGACACGCTGAGCCAGGGTGGGATCCGCGATCTGCGGTTCCTGCGGGCACCTGCCCCCGCAACGGCCACACCCGCCGGTGCGCCCCCCTCCTAGGATGCCGGTGCATGGGAGAGCCTTGGCCATCCCGAACACTGCTCGTCGGCATCATCGTGAGCCTGCTGCTGCACGGTGCGGCGGCGTGGCTTGTCTTGATGACCAAGTGGCCCACCGAAAGTCGGGCCCGCTCCAGCGCGCTGCCGGAGGATCCACCACAGCTCGATCAGGCCCGCATCGAGCTCGGCAGCCCCGAGAGCACGGCGATCACCATGACGTGGATCGGCTTCGAGCAATACCAAGAGCACAGCGCACAACTCTCCCAGGTCGAACAGCCCGCGCTCAACAAAGCGCCTCCCGGATCACCCGGATTCCCATCACCGACGACGGCCATGGAGCCGGTCGCGGAAGCTGCGCGGCGAACCGCAAGCCGCATCCGCGAACAGGTCGAAGCTGCGACGCGCGCGCTGGAGATGCTTGCGCAGGAGTCGGCGGAACTGCGCGCGCAGCAGGCGGTGGATCAGGGGCAGCGCAGTGAGGATCTCGCCGCGGCTGACCCGGCGCAGGAAATCGCCGAGCCACAACCCGCGCCACGACCCGAGGCTGAGCAGCAGCCATCGACAGCTGCAAGCGAGCCGGGTCGTGGTGACGAGCGCGACGCGATGCCGACGTCCATCATCACGGCCGAGACACGCAAACTCGGCCAACCTCTCACATCGCGCGGGCTCAAGATCTTCACGGTCAAGCCTCGCTTCACCCACTACACCACGGTGACCGCGAGGCCGCGCAATCCGGTCATCGAATTGCACTTCGATCATGCAGGAAAAGTGCGACAGGTCGTCTTAACAGAATCCTCAGGCTACCCAGATGTGGACCGCCCTATCCAGAATGCGGCGTACCGCTGGACTGCGGAGGGTGAAGCGCTGAAGGGACTGAAAACAGGCGATCCTGAAGACACAATTGCCATCCAGGTGCGTATCCTGCTCTAAAGTGTGTCCTCGCGAACCATTCGCGAGAACACACGTATGTTCCGGGGCCAATCTGTACTTGGCCTACAGCAACCTGAGTTGTGCCCTTTCCGGTGGAGGCCAATGATGAGGTTCAGCAAGCGGTGCCAGTACGGCATCAAGGCAGTGATCTGTCTGGCCGATGGGTGCCGCGACGGGTACACGCAGTCGCGAGAAATCGCTGAGTGCGAGTCCCTTCCCAGCAAGTTTCTCGAGTCCATTCTGCTCGCACTGCGCTCGGCGTCTCTCCTCGAGTCCAAGGTCGGCGCCGGTGGCGGTTATCGGCTGGCCCGTCCGGCCAGCGAGATCCTGCTGCAGTCGATCATCGATGCCCTGGAGACCTCAGACGCCCAGGACGCGGCGTCTGCCGGTCCTGAGGGGCAGATAAGCCATGGCAGCGCGGCTCTGGCCTTCATCGATCAGCGCATCGATGGTGCGTTGGATCAGGCCCTGGGCACGCTGACGATCGCGGACCTGCTGGATCACAGCAAGTCCGCATTGGAGGCCGCTCCAGCGGGCTGACTCGCGTCAAGGCTCGGATTTGCCGATGATTCCCTTCGTGGGATGCCGCACGATCACAGCCGCTGTGCTTCTGGCCGCGACGGTATCCCCGCTGCGCGCACAGTCGTCGTGGGATACCGCAACGATGCAGCGCGTGGACCAGGGCGTGACCGACCGCGACGTCCTCGCTACGAGTCAGTACCAGTTGCAGCCCGATCTGCGCTCTGATCAGCAGTTCGAGAACCTGTACGTCGATCCGCGCGATCCGACGAGGTATGTGCGCGTTGCCGGTGGGCTGTATGCGGTGTCGCCGCGCACCGAGTACGTCAATACGCGCTTTGGCGAGTTCGCGATGATCTCCGCGGGCACCGTCTTCTACATCGGGCCGCCGAGCCCGTACGACCCGCTGCTGCCGATGGGTGTCGTCGTCGAGCCGGTCATTCCTGCCAACAGGATCACAGTGCAGGGGCTTGGCCAGCAGGCGACGCGCGCAACCGTGATCGCCGGCATGGCAGAGCGCGCAGCGCCGATCATCAACGCGGTGGAAGCGCCGGAGCAGATGACCCATCCGGAAGGCGCGCAGCTGCGGCCTCCTCTGTCCATGGGCGACGACGAGTATCGCCGCCGCCGCCTGGAAGGCATCGCTCGACGCTACGGCATCGGCTGAGTGTCAGACGGGCGCCGGGCCGGAACCGCCATCCTCTTCACCCGCGATCGAATCACGCATCCGCGTGTCGGCGCCGATGTTTCGCATGCGGTAGTAGTCCATGATGCCGAGGTTGCCCTGGCGGAAGGCGTCGGCCATGGCCTTGGGCACCTCCGCCTCGGCGAGCACGACGAGCGCGCGGTTCTTCTGCTCTTCGGCCCGGAACTCCTGCTCCTGGGCCATCGCCAGTGCGCGGCGCTTCTCGGCCTCAGCCTGGAACCGCTTCTTGTCCGCCTCGGCCTGATCAGACTGCAGCTTGGCGCCGATGTTCTCGCCGACGTCCACGTCGGCGATATCGATCGACAGGATCTCGAAGGCCGTGCCGGCGTCGAGGCCGCGCTGCAGCACCGTCTTGGAGATCCGATCGGGATTCTCCAGCACCGACGCGTGCGACTCGGACGAACCGATGGTGGAGACGATGCCCTCACCGACGCGGGCGACGATGGTCTCCTCGGTGGCACCACCGACGAGGCGCTGGATGTTGGCTCGCACCGTGACGCGGGCACGCGCCTTGAGCTGGATGCCGTCCTTGGCGACGGCGTCCACCGTCGGGCGGCCGAGCTTCGGGTTGGGCACATCGATGACCTTGGGGTTCACCGACGTCTGCACGGCATCGAGGATGTCGCGACCGGCCAGGTCGATAGCGCACGCCGTATCGAAGGGCAGGTTGATCTTCGCGCGGTTGGCGGCGATCAGCGCGTTGACCACGCTGGGGACGCGGCCGCCTGCGAGGTAATGGCTCTCGAGTTGATTCGTCGTCAGGTTGATGCCCGCCTT
>JBCBTA010000076.1:0-10216 GCA_039818905.1 Planctomycetota bacterium | reverse complement strand
TGCGTGGAAGTACGCTTGCGAACCCAAGGCCTCTCTCCGTGCTCTCCGTGTCCTCTGTGGTTGATCTGCCTTCCTCCGCGTCCTCCGCGCCTCAGCGGTGAACGAGAAAGCTCAGTCCTTGAACGTCCCTTCCATCGCGATCTCGCTGATGGGCTTGCGGCCGGTGGGAGCCTTGTCCGGGCCCTGAAGTTGTTCGGGAAGCTCGTCGATCTCGCCCGGATGCCCGATGGCGATCATCGCGCACACGCTCCAGCCGTCGGGGATGCCGACGGCCGTGGGCGCAGCGGCCATGTCGAAGCCGGCCATCGCGTGGATCACCAGGCCCATCGATGCGCCCTGCAGTGCGAGGTTCTGCCACGCCGCCCCGGCGTCGAAGACGTGCACTGCGTTGGGCGCGTCGTTCATGGAGAAGGTCTGCTTGCTGATCAGGAGCGCCAGCGCGCCGGCGGTGTGGGCCCACGCCTGATTGGCCTCGACGAGCAGGCCGAACAGCGTGTCCCACTGCGGCGTATCGCGTTTGGCGTAGATGAAGCGCCAGGGCTGCTCGTTGTAGGAGGAAGGGGCCCAGCGGGCGGCTTCGAAGAGCCGGCTTAGATCGACATCGCTGACGCCCTTGCTCGCCATGGCCCGCGGCGACCAGCGGCGCGGGAAGATCTCCAGCACTTCGTGGTCAGGTGTGCGATGCTCCAGGATGTTGATGCTGCCGACGTTGCCCATGATGTCTCCTTGGTCGTTGGTCGATCAGTGTAGTCCTGAGATCTTCGGAGTCTTCTGCCCATGCGCCCGCTGACACTGATCTTCGCCTGTCTCCTGGCATCCATGGTTCAAGCCCAGCAGCCACAGGCGCAGGATCCTGGCATGCGCCTTGGCCTGAAGGTACGGACAGCGGCGAACGCCGTGCCGACCCTGCCGCAGGTCGTGGTGGTGCCTGACGGTGCGTCCTACCTGGCACAGATCAGCGCATGGTCGCTCGCTGCCCGGTGGCCTGTCCTGATCGACGATGGCACGGACGATGCCCGCGAGAACATCGCACGGTTCGTCCGGAGCTTCCAGCCACGTGTCGTCATGCGATGGAGCGCACCGGATGCCGCCGCTGCGTCGCGCGCGTCCATCGAGCAGGCGATCGCCGGCGCGTGGGACGCGGAGTCGATGCAGGATGTCGTGCAGATGTGGATGGACGCTGGCGTGCGCATGCCCGGCGTCGTCATGGCGTCTCCCGATCATTCGAGTTGGACCGCAGCCGTCGCCTTGTGCGCCGGCCGGGCCCAGTCGATCGCGTGGTACGACGTCCCGCGCCGGAATCCGGGTGGTCAGATGGCAAGCGCGGAGTTCGATGCGCTCGACGCCGCCGTCGTTCGCGCGGCCAAGGCACACGACGCATGGTCGCGACTCGGCGATGACTTCGATGTGGTCACACTGTGCCTGGAGGTGCAGGGACGCCTGCAGCAGAAGGGTGAGATTCTCGCGCTGACGGATCGGATCGGCCGACATGCTGACGGGCGCCGCTATGCATGGTGCGCACAGATCATCGGCACCGAGTCGCAGGCGGCGTACCGCGCGATGTCCGCTCTGTTCGTGCCCATCCGCGGAGCATGGCTGTTCGACGCGTACAACGAGAAGCGTGATCCTTCGGGCATCTTCGACGCCCGCCTTGCAGCAGAGCTGCTCCAGGAGGCGGGGATTCCCGTCACGCTGACGCCCAAGCCCGTTGCAACGGTGGATGCGTGGCGCACGCGCAGCCGCGCGGGTGTGACGGCATCGCTGGTGGACGTCAACTCGTCCGGCATGGCCAACTGGTTCGAGCTGGTGGGCGGGCGGGCGTTTGCGTCCGACGTGCCGCAACTCAACCTGCCGGCGATCGTGCACTTCACGCATTCGTTCTCTGCTCAGCGCGTCGATCGCACGACGACGATCGCCAACCGCTGGCTGGCCAACGGCGCAGCGGTCTACATCGGCTCCGTCGATGAGCCGTTCCTGCCGTCGTTCCAGCCCCCCAAGCAGTTCATGGGGCGTCTGCTGGTGGGGATGCCGGTGGTCGCCGCTGCGCGCATGCACGAGCCGAACACCTGGAAGCCCGACGAGCCCTGGAAGATCCAGGTGCTGGGCGATCCGCTGATGATTGCCCTCCCGCCGGTGCAATTGACAGCTGCGCCGCAGCCACCCGACGGCGCGGTCACGATGCGGGACGAGATGGCCCGCGCCCTGCAGGCGCAGCAGTTTGATGTCGCGGCACGCGCGCTGGTGATGACCGGGCGCGATGCGGATGCGGTCCGGCTGGCGCAGGCCGCGCTGGCCACCGAGACCGTCACCGCCGAGATGCGCGCCGATGTGGCCCGTGAGACACTCGGTGCTGTCTTTCGACAGGATGACGCGGCACTGTTCGCGAAGCTGTATCGATTGCTGCGCACCGAGGAGCAGGAAGCCGTCGGGTTGCGGGCCATGCTGTGGCAAGCGCTGCGGCATCAGCTGCGGCAGAGCGCCGCCGACGCCAGTGTGGTTGATCTGCTGCGCCGGCATATCCGGATGTCGGCGCCGGTCGCCGATGCATCGACCCTGCGCGGGCACGTGCTTCGTCTCTACGGCGAAGATGCAGTGCGCGCGATGTACCTCGACCTGATCGAGCGCACCGAGAATCAGCGCACACGCACGCGACTGCGCGAGGCAATGGGCGGCTGAATCCGAAGTCCAATCAGATGTTCAGTCCGAGGTCTTGGCCGCGGCGATCAGACGCTCGACGCGCTGATAGCTCTCACGCTCACGGCCGACGAGCTCATCGACCTGCTTGTCGGCGTGGTAGCTGGAGCGTACCAGCGGGCCGCTCTCGACGACCTTGAAGCCCCGCTCCAGACCCTGCTCGCGATACCACTCGAAGGTCTCGGGTGTGACCCAGCGATCGATCGGCAGGTGATTGCGCGTCGGCTGGAGATACTGGCCAATGGTGAGGATGTCGGTCTGGGCCCGCTCCTGCACCTCGTCCATGAGTTCCAGAACCTCCTCGTCGCGCTCACCGATGCCGACCATGATGCCCGTCTTGGTGACGAGGCCGGCATCCTTGCACTGCTTGAGAACGTCGAGGGAACGGTCGAAGCGGGCCTGCGGCCGCACTGCGGGGTACATGCGCCGGACCGTCTCGAGGTTGTGGTTCAGGATCTCCGGGCGGGCATCGATCACCGTCTGCACGGCGGCGACATCGCCCAGGAAGTCGGGGATCAGCACCTCGACCGAGAGGTCGGGGCAGTGGACGTGGGTCCGATCGATCGTCTCGGCCCAGATGCCGGCTCCGCCGTCGGGCAGCTCATCACGGTTGACGCTGGTGATGACGATGTGGCGGATGCCCGCCTCCTTGGACATCAGCTTGAGCGACTCGGCGACGCGGCGGGGCTCATCGGTGTCCAACTCGACCGGGCGGCCGGTACGGACGTTGCAGAAGCCGCAGGCACGCGTGCAGGTATCGCCCAGGATCATGATGGTGGCGACGCCACGGGCCCAGCACTCCCCCATATTGGGGCATGCGGCCTCTTGGCAGACGGTGGCGAGGCGATGCTCGTCCATGATGGCCTTGACCCGGAGGTAGCCCGGGCCGCCGGGGACCTTGGCTCGCAGCCAGTCCGGCTTGCGCTTGATCGCCAGCTGGGAGGTCTCGTTGTTGAGGACCATGCCCGTCAGGCTGAAGAGGGGCCGATCGACCCGTTTCATCGGATCGCCGCCCAGCGGGCGCGGATGGCGCGGCTTCGGGGCGTCGCTGGCAGCGGGGCGTGGCGAGCGATTGTGGGGTGAGGTGGACATGTGCGGGCAAGTATAGACCTCAGTCTGGCCGAAACCGGGCGGCGGGATCGGCCCCAAACGAAGGCGATTCCGGCGATCGGGCGAACCGCCGAGCGGTGGCCTGCGTCCGATACGCGTTGTGATCCAGACCGAGAAAAGCCTCTGCGCTAGGACGTTGCGTTGAACTGCACCACCCGGACCCGCCGATACCAGACGGCGAAGCATGGCCCCATTCCACCGGCAGGGTGTCGGCGATGGCATAGGTCGCTACTCTGCCCGCCCGTCGCCGAAGGCAGCGTCGGGAGCAGGGGGCAGGAGAGACGGTGGCAGTGACAAGGAGCGGTCGGTGAGTCTCACCATCCGAACCACCTCGACAGGCACCAGACGTGCGCCCATGCGTGCGCTGCTCGGTGCACTCGGACTCGCACTCGCACTCCCTGCGCTGTCAGGGTGTGAGGTTGACGACTGGCTGTGGAATCCTTCGACCGTCGGTCGCTGGGAACACACGCCGACGATCGTGCCGATCCTCGAGCGCATCGACGTCATCGAATCCGACACGGGCGATTTCACCGACGTCACCGAGGTGACGCCGGAAGACCTGATTCCCGAGCCGGTCGAGTACCGGCTGGCCCCGGGCGATTTCATCGCCATCGAGGTGTGGGACGTCGTCCAGGTCGGTGTCCCGAGCCGCTACGACCGCTCGGTCGATGCCCGTGGCTTCGTGGAGCTGCCGCAGATCGGCCGGATCATGGCCGAGGGCCTGAGTTCCGCCGAGTTCAAGACGCAGATCGAGAATGCCCTGATCAATGAGGGCATCGTCCGCGAGCTCCCGCTGATCACCGTGCAGGTGGTCGGTCAGCGTCAGCAGACCTTCAGCGTCTTCGGTGCGATCTCCGCGCCGGCCCGCTACAGCATTCCGTACCCGAACTACCGCCTGCTCGAGGCCCTGACGGATGCCGGCGGCGTGTCGCCGATCATCCGGAACGTCTATGTCATCCGCCAGGTGCCGCTCAGCGAGTCGGTCACCCGCGGCGTCGGACGCGACGTCCCGGACCAGCGTCCTGCCACGCCCACGAGCCCGTCCAATGGTGAGGAGGGTCCGACCAACATCGAGGATCTGATCCGCGAGTTGGCCAACCCCGAGGATCCCGATGGCGGCGTCTTCGGCATGAGTTCGATGAGCGCCTCGCCTTCGCCCCGTGCCGCCCCGGCGGTCTTCCAGGATGGCGACGAGCCGCTGATCGACCTTCCGGATGATGACACGACCAACACGGCCCGCCCGGTGATGGACGTCCAGACGCCCGCCGCCGATGTCCAGGCGCCGCAGGCGGTGGGCAAATGGGTGTTCATGGACGGTCGCTGGGTGCGGGTGATGCCCGCCGAGGCGGCCAGCTCCGGCGGCCTGCCCGAGGGTCCGGACCCACTTTCCGGCCCGACAGCCGCGGAAGATCTGATTACCCAGCGTGTGATCGAGGTTCCGGTGGGCCCGCTGCTGCAGGGCATCGCCAAGTACAACATCGTGGTGCGTCCCGGTGACGTGATCCACGTTCCCTCGCCCCAGAGCGGCGTGGTGTACGTGATGGGTCCCGGCATCTCACGACCCGGCACCTACAACCTGCCGGTGAGCGGTCGCCTGACGATTCAGCGTCTGGTGGCGTCGGCCGGTGGTCTCAGTGCGATCGGCATCCCCGAGCGTGTGGACCTGACCCGGATGGTGGGCGACGAGAGCCAGGCGACGATTCGTCTGAACGTGCGTGCCATCTTCGAGGGCACCCAGCCGGACCTGTTCCTGAAGCCCGACGACCTGGTGAACTTCGGCACCAACTTCTGGGCGACGCCCCTGGCGGTCATCCGCAACGGCTTCCGTATGTCCTACGGCTTCGGCTTCCTGCTGGACAGGAATTTCGGGCCGGACGTCTTCGGACCTATCCGGACAACCACTCGCTAAACTCTCGGGCGCCAGGGAGGGCGTACCCGACTCGTGTCGCCTCGCACAGGCGGCGCTTTCGAGGCAGGACGCCGAACACAGCAGAACTTCCCCGCGTAGGACGCGTTCAGAGGCACGAGGTGGCCCGCGCGATTGGTGGACCCTCACGGAGGACGAGATATCAGCACGCTGCGCTCCAACCCGACTGCGCTGGGAGCCCAGAGTCCGCCATCCATGCCCCGCCTGATCGCCGCTCGTGACACGGGTGCGATGGTGGCTGTCGTGCTGCTGTCGGCGGCATTCTTCGCCGTCTTCTTCCGGTGGTTCTTCGTGCAGTTCGGTCCCAACGGGTTCAGCCTGAACCATCCCGAGGACTGGGGCCACGCCTTCATCGTGCCGCTGATCAGCGGCTTCTACATCTGGAAGCATCGCAAGGAGATCGTGACGGCCCCGGCGGGCATCTACTGGCCGGGGCTTGTGCTTCTGATGGCGGGGCTGGTGTGCTACCCGTACTTCGTCCTCGTCTTTCGCAACCACATGTTCCAGGGCTTCTCCATCCTGCTGGTGCTCAGCGGGCTGGTGCTGCTGCTCGGCGGTCCGCGCATCTTCGGTGTGCTGGCCTTCCCGATCACGTACCTGGGCCTGGGCATCACGATCTCCGAACGGGTGATGAACGAGATCACCTTCAAGCTCAAGCTGCTTGCCACGCAGGGTTCCAACGTCCTGCTGACGATGATCGGGGTGGACAACGACATCAGCGGCAACTTGCTGAAGATCTACCCCGGCAACGGCGCCGATCCCATCCCGCTGAACGTGGCCGAGGCATGCTCCGGCATGCGCATGGTGATCGCCTTTATCGCGCTTGCGGTGGCGGTGGCGTTCCTGTCATGCCGCTACTGGTGGCAGCGCGTCGCGGTGATGCTGCTTGCGGTGCCGGTGGCGCTGTTCATGAACGTCATTCGCGTCGCGGTCCTCGGTGTGCTCTCGCTGATCGACCCGGGCATGGCGACCGGTGAGGCCCATACGTTTATCGGCACGCTGCTTCTGATCCCGGCGTTCGGCCTGTTCATGGGCTGTGTCTGGGCCCTGAAGCGGATGGTGGACGACCCGAACGCTGAGGGAGCCAAGGACTGATGCGCATCGTGTACGTCGCCGTGGTGATCGCAGTGGCGCTGATGTCGGCGAGCGCGATCGGTTTGACCACGATCATCCAGACGCAGGGCATCCGGATCCAGAAGAAGGAGATCTACCCGGCCAACGGGGAGACGATCCACAACCTTCCTCGCGAGTATCCAAGTTGGGAGGCGATCGGGCCGGACAAGCCAACGACCGCCGAAGAGATCAAGGAGATGGGCACGGACAATTTCGTGTCCCGCTACTTCGAGCAGAGGGAAGCCGACGAGGACAAGAAGCAGCCTCATCTCTTCGAACTCCATATCGCGTACTACACCGGCATGATCGACGCCGTGCCGCACGTTCCAGAGCGCTGCCTCGTCGGCGCCGGTGTGCAGCAGCGCGGCCTGTCGCGTGTCGTCGATGTCCCGCTGAACATGAGCACGCTGATCATCGAGCAGGACCTCGATCCTGAACTGCATCCGGAGCCGATCTACAAGGCCCGCAGTCCGATCAGGTTTGATCGCGTGCGCCTGCCAGTCGGCGTGGATCGTCTGAAGCTGCGCGTGACGCCCTTCCGCGGCGCTGATGGGCGTGACTTCTATGCCGGATACTTCTTCATCACCAATGGCGGCACGGTGCCCAGTGCCGACGCCATTCGACTGCTCGCCTTCCGCCTGGAAGACGAGTACGCCTACTACACCAAGGTCCAGTTCACGTCATGGACGGTCGAGTCGCCGGAGGAGCTGGGCGAGCTGGCCGGCGCAGTGCTTGACGAAGTCTTTCCCGAACTGATGCGTTACCTCCCCGACTGGGTGGAGGTGAAGGAAGGTCGCTACCCGTAGGGCGACCCTCTTCAGCGTTTGAACCACACCGATCTTCGCACCCCAAGTTCCAGAGAATCATCACATGGCAGCCCGCGTCAACAAGCAGTTCGTCATCATCCTTGTCAGCGTCATCGTCACATTGATGATCGGCGTTGCCGCGCTGGCGGTGTGGATGCAGTCGAAGACTGGAGAAACGCGCGTCGCGCAGGGTGACGAGGCGATGGCCGCCGGCAACTACGAGGAGGCCGAGCGTCTCTACGGCCGCGCCGTCAACAAGGACCAGACTCGCGTTGACTGGCTTGAGAAGTGGATCGACGCACTGACGAAGACCACGCCGCAGAGCGAGCTCGCCTATCGCAAGGCGTACAACGAGTTGTACATTCAGGCACTGCGCCAGCTGTCAGTCAATCAGCCGACCAAGCCGCAGCCGCTGCTGAACTACATCAAGGAGATCGACGATCGCTTTGCCCTGACCGGCGGCCAGACCGCCTCGGGCTATCAGAGCTTCGTCACGCAGATCGACGAGCGTGCCCGGCGTCTGCCGGAGGACGATCCACTCACCAAGAAGATCCGCGGCTATCGCGGCCGTGCCCTTCTCGGCCTGATGATTGCGACGTCGGTCGATCCCGAGGTCCGCGAGGAGGCCTTGGCGGACCTGCGTGCCGCGGCGGAGTCCGATCCGGCGGACTGGGAGTCGGCGTACGCCATCGTGCGCTGGCACTACGCCGAGGCGGAGCGCTTCGTCCGCGAGGTGCGTCCCGACCTGGCCGAGCCTGCGATGGAGAAGGCGAACGCGGAACTCCGGACGCTCGTCGATGCATTGGGCGACACGATCCCGGAAGTCGCGGTGTATGAACTGGCCGTCGAGCTGGAGTACCGCTCGCGCGAGGCCGCGACCACAGAGCAGCGTCGGGCCGTAATCCAGGAGCTGCGTCCGATGGCGGAAGCTGTCGTTGAGCAGTTCGAGACCACGCCGCTGGAAGACGTCCGGGTGAGCGCGCTCAACCGCGCCTTTCCGACGGTTTCCTACATCCTCGATCGTCCCGGCGCCGAGGCGCTGCTCGAGGTCGCGCGTCGGAAGCTGGAAGCGGAGCCCGAGAACCCCAGCGTTATGACGCTGGCAGCTGACTTCGCCAAGCGCACCGGCTCCCTCGAGGAGGCATTCGACATCTATGGCCGCGTCGCGGAGCTGGCGGACCGTCCGGTGAGCCTCATCGGCTACGTGATGCCCTTCTACCGCCGCGCTGCCGTCAGTGAACGCATCGGCATCCTGATTCAGAAGGTGGACAACGCCGAAGAGGCAGATCGTGATGCCTTGCTCGCCGAGGCGCAGGCTGAGCGTGATCGCTACGCCGAGATGGTCGGCGCCGCACAGGAGGGCGAGCTCAAGCTGCGTGATGCGCAGATCGCCATCCGCCGCGGCGAGAACAGCCGCGCCATCGCGCTGCTGGCTGAGCTTCGCCGAACGACGGCGACAGACAGCCCCGACGTGCTGCTGCCGCTGGCCCGCGCTCTCGCCGGTCAGGGCAACTTCGGTGAGGCCCGTCGCGTGTACAGCGAGCTGATCGACCTCGAGCCGCGCATCGCCCCGATGCTCGAACTCGCCCAGATCGAACTGCAGCAGCGCAACCTCACGACCGCGCTGGCGCTGTATGAGCGTGCATATGTCCTCGCGCCCGAGAACGAAGAGATCGCGCAGCGCATCAATCTGATCAAGCGCGGTCAGGGTGAGCAGGTCACCCCGACCGATCTCGACCCCATCGTCGTCGCGATCCTCGATGCGCGTGAGGCGGTCAGCAGCGGCGACGATGCTCGCGCCGTCACCATTCTGGAGGCGGCCTACGAGAAGGCGCCGACGGACATGCGCATCCTGCGTGAGCTGATCCCGCTCGACATTTCCGAAGGTGGACGCGAGCTTGCCGCCCAGCGCGTGGAGCGCTCGCTGCAGGTCGATCCGAACAACGGCCGCCTCATGGCGCTGCGGACGCAGCTGACCGAGACGGATCCGCTGAAGATTCAGCTTGAGATCGTCGAGCAGATGGATGCCGATGACTACACCAAGCACCTTGCCCGCTACAACGTCTACCTGCAGCAGGACGACATGAACGACGAGGCTCTGGCGGAGCTTGACGCCGCCGAGGCCTTGAAGCCCAACGACAAGCGACTGGTGGACGTGCGGTTCAACCGCGCCCTGCTCGAGGGGGACATCGACGAAGCCCGTCGCTGGCAGGAGCGTGCGTCGGATGCCAACCTCGACGAGCGCGGCGGCCTGCTCTATCTGGGTCGCGTGCAGCTTGCTGAGGGGAACACCGCCGAGGCCGAGTCAACACTGAAGCGGGCCGTGGATCGCATCGAGTATGACCCCGAAGGCTGGCGATGGCTTGCCCGGGCCCAGCGTCTCAACGGCAAGGTGGACGCGGCGCTCGCGTCGTACAAGCGGGCCTATGAGGGCCGCCCCGACAGCGCCGACATCGCGGTCGAGTACGCCACGCTGCTTGCAACCAGCGGCAAGGGCGCCGAAGCCCTCGCCGTAATCGGCCCGGAGACGGGCCTGCTGCGCACCGGCCGCCAGCCCAATCGTGTG
>JBCBTA010000075.1:0-10307 GCA_039818905.1 Planctomycetota bacterium | reverse complement strand
GTGGACGAGGAATCTCGGGGTTGTCATCGTCGAGATTGACGCCGAGCTCCCCCATCACCTCCATGATGCGTCCCATCAGATCGTCGCGCGACTCGAGCGGCGCGCTCTGATTGCTGGCCCACGCACCGATGCGTGATGCCGGATGGCGCGAGTTGAAGTACGCGTCGCTCTCGGCCTCGGGCGAGGGAATCACCGGCCCCTCGATGCGCACCTGACGCTCAAAGGCATCCCAGTGCAGCACGCACGCCGCACGCCGTGTCGCGTCGAGCTCCCGGCCCTTGCGGGAATTCCGGTTCGTGTAAAAGACGATCCAGCCACCATTGACATCGATGCCCTTGCACAGCACCACGCGAGCCGACGGGCGGCCCGACTCGTCCACGGTCGCGATGGTCATCGCATTGGGGTTGCGGCTGGCCTTTCGCTCGAACGCCTCGTCCATCCACGCCTGGATGGTCGGAAATGGATCCTGCGGCAGGGTGTCGGGCAACTGCTCATCCCGCTCGAACTGGGCGGAGGGGAGGATGGGAGCTGTTTCACTCATAGCTGACGATAGGCCCTTTCCGGTCCGGGGCGGGTGTGGAGAGGCTGTCGCTTCGTGCCGACCCCACCCGGGATGGGTTCGAGGCGGGTACCCTGCGGGATTCGAGGGGAGGAGGACTTCATGGACGAAGCGATGCCGCGGCGAAACGGGAACGGACGTGACCGCGGCGCGGGCGGTCGTGACCTCCAGAAGCTCTTCGATCGCCTCCCCCCCAATGCCCCCGAGGCGGAGATGGCCCTGCTCGGGTCGATGATCCTCGATCCGAACGTGATCGACGAGGTCATCCAGCTCGTCACCAGCGGCGACGCCTTCTACTCCGAATCCCATGCCGCCATCTTCGATGCGATGCGCGATCTGCACGCCCGCACGCAGTCGGGCGATCTCGTGCAGCTCGCCGGCATGCTCAAGGATGGCGGTGTCCTCGACGGCATCGGCGGCGCCGACTATCTCGCATCGCTCGCCGAGCAGGTGCCGACGTCGGTCAACGCGGTGCACTACGCCCGCATCGTGCGCGACAAGGCCCAGCTGCGCAACCTGATCGACGCCGCGGGCCAGATCATCTACGACGCGTACCACGCCGGTGAGCACGAGGAGGATGGTGGCCGCGCCGTCATCGACAACGCGGAGCGCCGCGTCTTCGAGATCGCCGAGCGCAACGCCTCCATGGACGATGAGACGCTCGAAGAGCTGCTCAACCGCACCATGGACATGCTCGAGGCCAACGAAGGGCGTGTCATCACCGGCGTTGCGACGGGATACGCCGATCTCGATGAGAAGACCAGTGGTCTGCAGCCCGGCGAACTGCTCATCCTCGCGGCACGCCCCTCCATGGGAAAGACGGCCCTGGCGCTCAACCTGGCCGAGCAGGTTGCCTTCGGCGGCTCGCCATACGCCGAGCATGGCCCCGCGACCCCGGTGGGCTTCTTCTCTATGGAGATGAGCAAGAGCGCATTGGCCCAGCGGCTGCTGTGCGCCCGCGCGGGAGTCGATTCCCATCGGCTTCGCACCAACCGGCTGCGCAAGGAAGACTTTCAGAGCCTGATGGAAGCTGCGGGCATGCTGTCGCAGGCGCCGCTGTTTATCGATGACACGCCTGGTCTGACGGTCATGCAGCTTCGGGCCAAGGCCCGTCGGATGGTCGCCCGCCACGGCGTCAAGTGCATCTTCGTTGACTACCTCCAGCTGATGTCGGCGCCCTCCTCCTCGCGTGACGGACGTCAGCAGGAAGTCAGCGCCATCTCACGCGGCATCAAGGCACTGGCCCGCGATCTGGAGATTCCGATCGTCTGCCTTGCCCAGCTCAACCGCGGCGCCGAGCAGCGCGAGGGCCATCGCCCGCGCATGGCGGATCTGCGCGAGTCCGGCTCCATCGAGCAGGACGCCGACGTCATCGCGCTGCTGCATCGCGAGGCGTACTACCACGTCGGCGACAACGAGTGGCTGACGGAGAACGAGGACAAGATCAACCTCGCCGAACTGATCATCGCCAAGCAGCGCAACGGCCCGACCGGTGTCGTCAAGTTCACGTGGGAGGCGCAGACCACCCGCTTCCGCACATATGCGGGCTACGGCTACGGCGACGACGGACCCGGCTACGCGTCGGCAGCAGGCGCTTCTTATGGCGGGGCGGAATCGATCGAGCCCAAGCCCGACGTCGCAGGACGCGTGGGCTTCGCGCCGGGATCCAAGAGCGGACCGGAGACCGACTTCCGCGACGGCGGCGGCCCCGATCGCGACGACTGGGGCGACGACAGCGACGAGCCCGCACCTTTCTGAGCAGCGCTATCGCCTCAGGGCATGGTGCAGTCCGCGCCGAAGTTGGCTGCCAGCTCGGTGAAGTCCGCAAGGTTCACGAAGCCATCGCCGGTGAGATCGCCATCGGCGAGCATCAGCCCCGGACCGCCGCCGAAGTTGGCGGCGAGGATCGTGAAGTCCGCGAGCGTCACCATCTGATCGCCGTTGATGTCGCCAGGGCATGGGGCAGGGACGACGGTGAAGCAGAACCACGCGAGTTGACCGGAAGCAACCGAGCCGCTGATCGGTGCGCCGTTGGCGTCGCCGGCAACGGTGCCCGATGCCGTTCCAGGCGTCACGTTGAAGAGCGTGTTGAAGTAGATGGTGTTGAAGCCGCCCACGGCGACGAAGTACTTGCCCGGCGTGAGCTGCACACCGTCGATCCGACTGGTTCGATCGGTCGGTGGGTTGACGTCGTCATTTTCGTCGAGCAGGTTGCCGCTGAAGTCGTACAGCGCGATCTCTGTGTCGAAATCGGAGCCGGTGACATCGATGGCGAACATCTCGGTCTCGTCGGCGATCGCACCGAGGTCTGTCGCGACCGGGCGAGGCAGACTGTTGAGCGTCACTGTGACGGACGACCATGAGGCGCTGGATCCGAGGAAGTCCTGGAAACCGCTGAACCACAATGGGCCGCTCTCGTACGGCTGCGAGAAGTTGACGGTCCACGGCCCGACCGTGGCGGGCGCCCCGTTGGCGGCGCTGCCCGGTCCGGCGCTGAGCGCCTGGGCGTAGTTGATCGTCGGAAAGGACGTGGACGCCGCGTTGGCGACAACCCACCGGGCTTCGTTGGAGAATGCGCTGGCGACGTTGGTCCAATCGAAGGTCACCGTCGCCGAGACGTAGATGTCGCTCGGGATGGTCAGCGCCTCCAGATCGACATCGGCCTGACTGGACGCATCGCCGACGGCCAGCGTGCCCAGATTGAAGGTCACATCGGCGTGGGCCGTTCCAACCAGGGCAAGGACAGCGGCGCTCATCGTGCGAAGTGGCATGGGGATCCTCTCTCTGTGTGTTCCACCGGAATCCAAGGCGTTGGCCGCCCTGGTCCATGTTGAGACTACCGCACGATGCCCCGGCGGCAAGCACCTCCATTCGGGCGCATGCAAACGGCCCGACGCATTGCACGCCGGGCCGCTTGCGTGTTCGGTTCCACTTGAGGATGGACCGAAGCGGGAGCACAGTGGTCCGGAGTGGTGCTCCGGACCGGGTGGTGGGAATGTGGCTTGTTTAGCGGCGGCGACGACGCACAGCAGCGACGCCTGCGAGGCCGAGCACACCCGCGGCCGAGGGCGCCGGGACGTTGGTGTAGATGTCGAGAATGATGCGACCTCCGTCGTCGAAGCCGTCGCTGACGACATCAAAGTTCGTTGGATTGAAATCGACGTTGAATTCACCGAGCGCGACGAAGTACATGCCGGCGGACAGATCGCCATCCTGGCCAAGCGCGAATCCGTTGTCGAGGTTGAAGAAATCACCAAGCTCAAGGCCGGAGCCGGAGCCAAACGTCAACGTGCTGCTGACGCCGATGCCGTCGTCGTCGTCGTTGGCGACGCGAGCGCCGGCGCTGTCGTACACACCGATCTCGGTATCGATTCCGCTGCCGTTGGTGTTCAGGTCGAGGTAGGTCGAGCCTGAGGCATCCTGCGGCAGGGTGAAGCTCACCCAGGCGACCTCATTGACGTCAATATCGATGATGACCTGTGTGTCACCGGTGAGGACGCCGAGATCGGCGACGGTCATCGGCATGGCCAGAGCGGGAGCCGCGATGGCGCCACCGGCGACAAGAGCGAAAAGTGCGTTGCGGTGCATGAACGTGTCCTCTCTCCGAGTTCCCTGCGGGCGCAGCGACCCCCCGTCGCCGTGCCGCGTGCGAAAAACCTGAGACGGCAGGACGTGCGGTGGGTGTGCGCACGAGGCAAGCCGCCGGCCAACCAAGTTGTTGCGGGAGCTGTGTGCTCGACGTGTGCCCTGTGCACACATGTCGCAGCGCGTGACGTGTCTCTCCCTTGCACTGACCAGCGCCCGGCAGGTGTGCAACCCACTGGGCGTGCATGGAAAGTACGCGGTGTCGATGACGCCGCAAGTACCTAGTCACACATGGGTTGTGACTTTTTGCCGGTCACCGGGAACCGTGCCGGCGAGGGCGAGATTCGCGGACCTGGACGCCGGTCCGAGAAGCGCACAAGAACGGCCCGGTGGGATGAGCACCGGGCCGCCTGGAAGAGTCTTTGAGAGGAAGAAAAAGGTCCCAAGACGGCCGACTCGGCGTGGGGACACCGAGCCGGCCATGGGAAGCGCGAATCAGCGCCGGCGACGAACGCCGGCAAGACCCGCGACGGCCAACAGTCCCGCCGTACCAGGCGTCGGGACGACCGTGATCTTGAACCACTGGTTGGTGTCGGCTGCGAGCGCAGCGTTGTAGACCTCACCGCCGTTGAAGTTGAGCACGAGGTTGCCGCCTTCAGAGCCGAGTCCACCGTCAACGATGGCTTCATAGCCACCAGAGCCGTAGATCGTGTTGAAGCCACCTGCGTTGAAGAAGTACATGCCTTCGGGCAGCGCGGGGACGTCAAGCAGCGACAGCGGGAATCCCGCGCCATCATCGTCGGCCTCGGCGAGACCGCCGGCGCTGTTGAAGAAGCCCAGCTCCGTGTCGAAGTCCGACCCGAGGGTGTCGATGGTGAACGGCGTGTTGTTCACCGATCCGAGATCGATGAAGCTCGCCGGCGCTGTGGCGACGTCATCGCTGAGCGTCAGCGACGAGTTGTTCCACGATGCGTCCGAGCCGCCGAAGGTCTGACCGGCGATGAAGGTCAGGCCAGCATCGCCGGCGGTACCGGGAATCGGGTCGTACCCACCGATGTAGACATCCCAGTTCAGCGTCACCGAGGCTCCGCTGTCGGCCGAGTCAGCCGAGATGCCCGGATCGAAGTAGAAGGTGGTGGCGGTCGCCAGCGGATCATTCGCCACGGCCCAGATGGCCTCGCTCGACCAGGGCCCCCCAACACCGGCAACCCAGTCTGTCGAGAACTGCGCCCGCGTGGCGTTGAAGCCAAGCGTGGCGATGTTCTGCTCGAACTGCAGCCCACCCGGAATGTCGCCAACGGCGAGGTTCCCCAGCGGGAAGTTCTGGCTGGCACCGAAGGTCGTTCCCGCGAGGGCCAGAAGGCCCGCCGCCGACATCACCGTGCCAGCTCGATACACACATTTCATCGCGCTTCTCCTCACTTGCATTGTCTCTCTCCGCGCCGTCAACACAACGACGCATGCTTCCCTCGCCCGCGGCAGCCTCGACACCACTGCTCCCGCACGCATCGGCGTTCCGCAACGCCTCTCGACACAGACGCCATGTTGTGGAGGGCGTCTGATCCCTGGATGTGTGCGTGGCTCCCCGGCCACGCAGGTGCTCCATGCAGAGCACCGTGCCTCACGCTTCCCAGGCGACCGACGGCCGGTCGCCAGTGTTCAACCGGGCGTTCACACGACGCCCATGACACGGACACCGGTGGGGCGGCGCCCGATTCCTCTGTCATCGCGCAGCGATCGCCGCGCAGTCACTCCCCTTTGGAGTGCTGTCCGGTCGGTGCGCACAGGAACATCCCATGCGAACAACACCGCATCTCCACTTCGTCACAAGCGCACGGACACGAACACCGTGGTTTCGCTGCGCCTTCGGCGAACGATCACAATGCATCTCGGACGACTATGAACGAATCAGCATGTAGAGGGACGTTGGGACGAAGACGCTGCGATGCCTCATGCATCACGACGAAACGCAATCCTCCCGACGCGCTTCCCCTCGAATGTCTGTCATCCGTCGCCAAGTCTTCCCCACTGACGACTGCTGACAAGAACACACAGTGCATGGGCGATTGCGATGATGCAAGTGCTTCCTGACGATTTCTGGTTGCATATTTCCGGACGTATGGTTCACTTCCCCTATCGCTGTGCTGCGAGCCGTTTGTGCGCGCAACAGCATGCACTTCTCATCTTCGATCCTGCGTTTTCAAGCACGATTCCGCGCAGGGACTGCGCGCCGGCGTGACACTGCGCCGTTCGATCGCACGCGCATGGCGCACACAAAAAAAAAGAGGCCCCGGACGGGGCCTCTCGTGGTGCACGATGTGTGAACAAGCGCGGTGCGCGTCGTCAACTCACGTGGACTCGGCGCCGGCTTCTGCCTCGGCGGGCTCGGAAGACGACTTCGAGTCGCGATCCTTGCGAAGCTCAGGATCATCCGACGGCGTGAAGATCATCTTCTCCTCACCCTCGGCCTTGGTCACCGTGATGCGGTTCATGCCCTGGAACTCACCGCCGAGCAGCGCTTCGCTGAGCGGATCCTCCATGTACTGGGCAATCGCGCGGCGGAGCGGTCGAGCGCCGAAGTCCGGGTTGTAGCCCTTGTCGATCAGGAAGTCCTTCGCGGCCTGATCCAACTCGAGCGTCCAGCCCTGATCCGCCATGCGGCGACGAAGCTTGTCGGTCTCGAAGAGAACAATCGTCTCGAGATCCTCCTTCGTCAGCGGACGGAAGACGATGACGTCATCCAGTCGGTTGATGAACTCCGGGCGGAAGTACCGCTCGATCTCCTTCATCAGGATCGACTTGATGCTGTCGAAATCCGTCTCGCCGGACTGCTGACGGCTGAAGCCGAACCCGCCGCCACCCTTGATCAGATCAGCACCGATGTTGCTGGTCATGATGAGGATCGTGTTGCGGAAATCGACGCTGCGGCCGAAGGAATCCACGAGACGTCCTTCCTCCATGATCTGGAGGAGCATGTTGAAGACGTCGGGGTGTGCCTTCTCGATCTCATCGAGCAGCACGACGGAGTAGGGACGGCGACGGATCTGTTCCGTCAGCTGACCGCCCTCCTCGTAGCCGACGTAGCCGGGAGGCGCGCCGACCAGACGGGAGACGTTGTGCTTCTCCATGTAGTCGCTCATGTCGAGCGCGATCAGGGCTTCGTCGTCCCCGAACATGAACTCGGCCAGCGCCTTGGAGAGCAGCGTCTTGCCGACACCCGACGGGCCAACGAACACGAAGCTGCCCATCGGACGCTTCGGATCCTTCAGACCTGCGCGGGCACGCCGGATCGCCTTGCTGATCGACTTGATCGCCTCGTGCTGGCTGACGACACGCTTGTGCAGCTCGTCCTCGAGCTTGAGCAGGCGCTCGGCCTCCTCCTTCTCGAGACGCGTCAGCGGCACGCCGGTCATCTTGCTGACGACCTCGGCGATGACCTCTTCGTCAACGACGCCGCCGGTCTCCTTCGCCTTGTCGCGCCATTCCTTCTGCGTGCGCTCCTTCTCCTTGCGGAGCTTCTCGGCCTGGTCACGCAGTTCGGCGGCACGCTCGTAGTCGGCGTTCTTGACCGCTTCGTCCTTGTCGATCGTGAGTCGCTCGATCTGCGACTCCAGATCCGCAAGGTCTGGCGGCTTGGTCATCGTCTTCAGACGAACGCGGGCACCTGCCTCGTCGATCACATCGATCGACTTGTCCGGCTGTACGCGACCGGTGATGTACCGGCTCGACAGCTCGACGGCCGCCTCGATGGCGTCGTCCGTGATCTGCACGCGGTGGTGATCCTCGTACTTGTCACGCAGTCCCTTGAGGATCTCAACCGCCTGCGAACTGGTGGGTGGATCGACGGTGATCGACTGGAATCGACGTGCCAGGGCCGCGTCCTTCTCGATGTACTTGCGGTACTCGTCGAAGGTCGTGGCGCCGATGCACTGGATCTCGCCGCGGGCCAACGCGGGCTTGAGCACGTTGGACGCGTCGATCGCGCCCTCGGCCCCACCGGCGCCCACCAGCGTGTGCAGCTCATCGATGAACAGAATCAGGTTCTGGGCCCGGCGGACTTCGTTCATCACCGCCTTGATGCGCTCCTCAAACTGGCCGCGGTACTTGGTGCCGGCGACCATCATCGCCAGGTCCAGCACCACCAGGCGACGGTCGTGCAACAGGTCCGGGACCTCCTGGTTCACGATCGCCTGGGCCAGCCCCTCGACGATGGCCGTCTTGCCGACGCCCGCTTCGCCCAGAAGCACGGGGTTGTTCTTTGTGCGGCGGCACAGCACCTGGATGACGCGCTCGATCTCGCGCTCGCGCCCGATGACCGGGTCGAGCACGCTCTCGCGTGCCAGTGCCGTGAGGTCGCGACCGAACGAGTCCAGCGCGGGCGTCTTGCTCTGGCGGGAGCCTGAGCGGCCGGACTGCTGGCCCGGGCCGCCGCTGGTGACCTCGCCGCTGCTGCCCTCGTCGCCGCTCATCGAGGCGCCGAGCAGGTTCAGGACCTCCTCGCGGACCTCCTCGAGCTTCAGGCCCAGGTTCATCAGGACCTGGGCCGCCACGCCGTCATGCTCGCGCAGCAGACCGAGAAGCAGGTGCTCCGTCCCCACGTAGTTGTGGTTCAGGTTGCGAGCCTCCTCGATCGCGTATTCGATGACCTTCTTGGCCCGCGGCGTCTGAGGCAGCTTGCCCATCGTGACCATCTCAGGTCCCGAATGCACAAGCTTCTCGACCTCCAGGCGAACCTTGCGAAGATCCACGTCCAGGTTCTTCAGCACGTTGGCGCCGACCCCGGAGCCTTCCTTGACGAGACCGAGCAGGATGTGCTCCGTCCCGATGTACTCGTGGTTGAACCGCTGGGCCTCTTGATTGGCCAGGGCCATCACCTTGCGTGCCCGGTCGGTGAATCGCTCGAACATGGGCGTGCGCCTCCATGGCGTCGCCGGAACGCACCCCGACAGGGGAGCGCCCAACAACAGGGTTCTCCGTCGGATCGACCTCCATGTGCCAACCCACCCGCGGCTCTGACAATTCACCCGTGCCGCGATGGATTATAGGCCTCAGGCCAACCCGCTCCGGTTCGGTGCGAACACCATGCCGACCGGTTATCACTCCATCGGCGAGCGGACGCACTTGGATTCACTCCGACGGGCGTTCCCGTGACTTCCAGACACGATTCCCCGCCGCCAGAGACGGAACACGCTGCCGATGTGGCAGAGTCGCACCTCAGCGCTCACATACCATTCATGTCATCCCCCACGCGTCCACCGGCGAAGACACCGCACATGCCCCCCACCACCACGCCGGCTTCACAGAACATCAACGAGCCCCTCTGGGTCACCGGACTGGGTGCAATTTCCCCTCTTGGAGTGGGCGTTCGGAACTACATCGGCGGGCTCCGCCACGGACGCAGCGGCACACGACGCCTGGATCTGCCGGACGCTGACCGCAGCCGCCTCCAATCCACCGTCGCCGCCCTGTGCCCCGCTTTCGACCCCCTCTCCGTTCTCCCGGCGGCAGAGCTGCGGCGGGTCCCGCGCCTCGTCCCCATGGCGCTGGCCGCGACGACGGAAGCACTTGAAGATGCTGGACTGACCAATCCGGATGCCCGAGCGTCGGCCGGGCTCCTGCTCGGGACCGGGGCCGGGGGCATCGACTTCACCCTCGACCAGGCCCAGATCGCCTACGACGATGCCTCCCAGCGGGGCATCTCCCTGTGGACCATCACCAACGCGACCCACGGCAACCTTGCCGGCGAGCTCTCGATCCACCTCGGCCTCAAGGGGCCGTCGCTCTGCGTCTCGACGGGGTGCGCTTCCTCGTCAGATGCCATCGGGCACGCCATGGACCTGCTCCGATCAGACCGGCCCGGCGCGCCGGACATCATGGTCGTGGTCGGAGCCGACGCCCACGTTCGCTGGGAGACGCTGCGCGGCATGGAACTCCTGCGCTGCATCTCGACCCGCGACTTCTCCGATCGCGATGCCGAGCCCGCCACAGCCTCACGCCCGTTCGACGCCACGCGCGACGGCTTCGTTCTCGGCGAAGGCGCATGGGCCCTGGTGCTGGAGCGGGCGTCACACGCCCGAGCCCGCGGCGCGGCATGCCTCGGCGAAGCGCTGGGCTACGCCGCGACATGTGATGCCTACCACCGCGTGCGCCCAGCACCGGATAC
>JBCBTA010000074.1:0-10314 GCA_039818905.1 Planctomycetota bacterium | reverse complement strand
ATTCGTTACTGCAGCCTCCCGTAGGAGTCCGGGCAGTGTCTCAGTCCCGATGCGGCGGGTCATGCTCTCACACCCGCTACCCGTCTCTGGCTTGGTAGGCCGTTACCCCACCAACAACCTGATAGGAACATCGCCGCTCCAGGGGCGCCGGAGCTTTCCTCCGAAGAGCGTATCGAGTATTACCCGCAGTTTCCCACGGCTATCCTCGACCCCAGGGTACGTTCGATGCCATTACTCGCCCTTTCGCCGGTTTCCCCCATCCGAAGATGGGTTCTCCCTCGACTTGCATGTTTTAGCCATGCCGCCAGCGTTCAATCTGAGCCAGGATCAAACTCTTCAATTGAATATCTCTGACCCGACAGCCACCGAAGCGACTGCCGATTGGTCTTCGAAAAGAGTTTGCCTGACACGACGTCCCATCGCTTACGCGCGGGACGCGGTCTAACCACGCCGAACCTCTTCAGCAAGCTGAAACGGTCCGGCGCGTCTCCGGTCGGCTAGTACCGGAGGGGGCACTTGATGGAGTCTTTCACGAGCTCCATCAAGCCTGCCGAGCGCTGTGTCGCTCGACAGAACAAGAATGTTTCAGCAACAGCAGGCCCTGTTGGGGGCTCTTCGGGCTCGTTGACCCTAGCCATCGCCTCGCATTCTCGCGGCGTTTCCGAAACTGTTCACTTGTCAGAGAGCGTTCGCCGCCGCGGCATCGCGCCGACAGCGGCTCCCAATTGGGCTGACCCAACCGGGATCGACGAGGATAGCAATCGCTCAGACGATGTCAAGCCGTCGGCTTTTCCAAATCCACATTGTGGATGAATTGCGGACCGCCATCTCGCCCCGCTCTGCCCGCTCCAGGACGCTCCGGAGCCGGCGTCACGGCCACGCAGGCGACCCAGAGCTCTCCCCAGCCCGCCCGGCGAAGCTCCCGCGCCGCCGCCCGCAGCGTCGCCCCGCTGGTCGTCACATCGTCCACAAGCACCGCGCTCCGCCCACCCCCAACGCCGCGAGCCCGGAACGCCCCACGCACGTTCGCGGCCCGCTCGCTCGGCGCCACCGCCCGCTGGCTGGGTCGATGCCCCCGCCGCAGCGCCCGCACGAGAGATGCGCCAAGCTCTCTTGCGACGCCCTGCGCGATCACGCCCGCATGATCGATGCGCCGCACCATTCGCCTGCGAACGCTCGTCGGCAGCGGCACGATCACCGGCGCAGCCCCCAGCGATTCCAGCACCCCCGCCTCACGCAGCGCACACCCAAGCAGCCGACCGAAGTCGCGCCCCAGCGCATGGAACGCGCCAAACTTCACTTCCTGCACCCATCGCTCCAGCGGCGGCGCATACCGACCAAGACGCACGAAGCGAGACCATGGCAGTCGTCGAGCACAACACGCAGCGCACCCGAATTCGCTTGCCTCATAAGGCCCGACGTCCGAGCCGCAGATGTCGCAGAACGCATCGGGCGCATCCGGCGCCCACAGCCCGTCGGCAATCCTGCGCGACAGTGGCTCTGCGACCGGCGACAGCCACGTGCGCTCGAACCGGGTCCACACATCGTCCGCGGCAGGGGCTTCGTTCGGTTCGCGAGTTCGTGGTTCGTCGTCGCCGTCGGGCAACGATCGCGGCGGCCAGACGAACTGTGCCTGTGCGCACATGTCAGTTCAGCCGCGCGTCACCTTCACCGCTCAGGTACGAGCGCACCAGCGTCGCTCGTTCGCTGCGGCGCGTCGCCTGATCCATGTCGCGCCCGAACACCTTCTGCAGGTGCGCCGGTTGCGTCAGCAGGATCAGCTGATTGACGCGGCCGAGCTCAATCTCATCGATCGTGCCCGTGACGATGCCAAGCCGCGCCAGGCTCAGCGCCTGCATCGCTTCGTCGGTCTTGAGCAGGCGTGCGTGCGTCAGCGTGCCAACCGCACGGTGCACCTGATCCTCAAGCAGGATGCGCTTGCGCTCCGACAGCGTCTTGCGGGCCAGCCGCTCGTACTCGATGACACGCGGAATGACGTTGTGCTCGAAGTCCTCGAGCAGCTGCGACTCGCTCTTGCCCAGCGTGGACTGGTTCGAGATCTGGAAGAAGTCCCCCACAGCCTCGGATCCCTCGCCGTAGAAGCCTCGAACAGCGAGATTCATCGCCTTGGCGGCACGCCGCACCTTCTCCAGCTCACCCGCCAGACGCAGGCCCGGGAGATGCAGCATCACCGACACGCGGATACCCGTTCCGATGTTCGTCGGGCACGCCGTGAGGTACCCGAACCGGGGTGAATAGGCGAAGTCCGTGTGCGCCTCCAGACGGTCATCTGCGTCGTTGACCTGGCAGAAGGCGTCGGTCAGGGCCAGCCCGCTCCGCATCGCCTGCAGGCGCAGGTGATCCTCCTCGTTGACCATGATCGCCAGGCGCTCGTCCGGGCTCGACACCGCCAGCGCACGTGGCAGGTCGCCCTTGGAGTGCTGCTTGGAGATCAGGTGCCGCTCGACCAGCACCGCGCAGTCCAGCGGCGTGAGCGCGTTGAGATCGACCCAGGCCATCTCGGATGCCACGCCACAGGCGAGAATGTGTCGCTCGGCAAGTTCGAGAATCTGCACGCGCTCGATGCGCTTGGCCTTGTTCGGAAACGGCAGCCCGGCGAAGTTGCGCGCCAGTCGCACACGCGAGGACACCACGACGTCGCCATCCGGACCACCTGCCCGGAGCCACTCAGCCGCGGCGTCAGTCCGGAACGGACTCATCCATCAACCTCGTCGATGTCGCCGTCCTCGAACGCCCGGATCTGATCGCGAAGACTCGCGGCACGCTCGAACTGCTCGGCGGAGATCGCATCCGTCAACTGGCGGCGAAGACCCGCGAGGCGCTCCTGCCTGTCGTACGACGGTCCCGCACGCCCCGGAATCTTGCCGACGTGATGCGTACCGCCTTCGTGCGCGCGCTCGATCAGCGGACCAAGCTGCGACTCGAACGCGACGTAGCACTCGGAGCATCCCAGCAGCCCGGACTTGCGGAACGCAGCGAACGTCATGCCGCATGACTCGCACGCGAGTACCTGTGTGCCCTGCTGCCCACCGCCTGTTGCCTGTGAGATCACGACCTTCGAGATCAGCTCGTTGATGGGCGCATGTGACTTGACGCCGATGCCAAGCTCGCCCACGCACTGATCGCAGTACGAGATTTCGACCTTCTCACCGTTCTTGACCGTCACCTCGGTCGCGACCGGCTTCCGCGTGCACCCCTCGCATCGCATCTTCTTGGCCATGAAGGAGTCTATCCCCCGCTCACTTTGGTGAATCAAGCGGTTCGCGCACCACGATGGCACCTTCTATCGGCCAATCTCCGCGATTCGAGCAACAGACTCCAGCACCGGCCCCACCTCACCAAGCGGCAGCATGTTCGCTCCATCGCTGGGTGCCCCCTCGGGCTCGGGGTGGCACTCCAGGAAGACCGCGTCCACGCCAACCCCTGCCGCGGCTCGAGCCAGCATCGGGATCCGGTTGCGCCGACCGCCCGTCACCTCCCCGGCACCCGGCAGCTGCACGCTGTGGGTGCAGTCGAAGCAGACCGCAGGGCCACGAGCGGCCGCCTCATCGATCGACTCCCCGAACTCGAGCAGATCTCCGACGCCGGCGAAATCGTTCACGAGCCGGTGGTACCCGAAGAAGGTGCCGCGTTCGGTCACCATGACCTCGTCGCAGCCCGCCGCCCGAACCTTGCGCACCGGGCCGCGCATCTCCTGGGGGGACAGGAACTGCCCCTTCTTGATGTTGACGACGCGCCCATGGCGTGCCGCAGCTTCTGCGCACGCGACGAGCAGATCCGTCTGGCGGCACAGAAATGCGGGAATCTGGAGGACATCGACGACCTCCGCCACGCGCATGGCTTGCGCAGGTTCATGGACATCGGTCGTGACGGGCACATCCAGCGCCTCGCGGATCGCGGCGAGCTGGGCGATGCCATCCAGACCCGGTCCGCGTGGCGACCCGCCACTGGTGCGGTTGGCCTTGTCGAAGCTGGCCTTGAAGACGTATGGCAGGCCCAGACGTGCGCAAAGGTCGCGCACGTGCGTGCCGATCTGCATCGACAGCTCGTGCCCCTCAAGAACGCAGGGCCCGGCGATGACCGTGATCGGCCTGCCCGCCCCGCACTCGATCACACCGGATGGCCCATGAATGCTGCAAAGTCGGCTCATGACCCCAAGCGTATGGCGCTCCGCGCCACGCCGCACCTGCACGAAGGTCCCGGAACTCGCTGGCCTCCCCCCCCTTCATGGCCGATACACGCTCGGACCCGGGCCTTCCCGGGCCTTGAGGACCGACGGCGGTCGAGATCGGGATACCCATGCACATGAGCCAACTCCCACGTGAGCCCGAGGCCTTCGCCGAGCAGGTGCTGTTTCTCCTGAAGCGGATGAAGCCAGACCTCGATGCCGAACTTGCCGGTCCGCGCGAGCTCATTGTCGATGGTCGTCGCCTCGACCTCGAAAACCTCATGCGCCTCGTCCGCACGGATGAGACCCGCGGCGTCGAGATCGTCGAGCAGTATCTCGATCACCTCTTCGCCGACGAAACCTTCGCCATCGGCGCCATGCCGTGGGACATCGCCAAGCACAAGATCATGCCGCGCATTCAGCCGCGCTCGATCTTCAGCCACCTCTCCGAGGAGCAGGTGGCCCATATCCCGTGGGTCAATGACACCGTCATCGTCTTCGTCATCGACATGCTCAACATGACGGTGAGCGTGACGACCGAACAGCTCGTCCGCTGGGGTGCGACGACCGAGGACCTCGAACCACTCGCGCGCGACAACCTGCAGAGCTACACGCCCGAGCTGGACTTCCGTTCACTGGAGTCCGAGGAGGGCGGCCGCGCGGTGCTGCTCACGCTGCAGGATGGCTACGACGCCTCGCGCCTGCTGCTGAAGAATCTGTTCCCGGTGCTGGCCCCGCAGCTTGGCGGCGACTTCCTGGTCGCGACGCCGTCGCGTGACATGTTCCTCGCAATGACCCGCGAGCCGAACCCCTTCGTGAAGCGCGTCTGCGAACGCGTCCACGCCGACTTCACGCGCCTGCCCTACCCGATCACCGATCGCCTCTTCTACGTCACCCGCGACGGCGTCGCCGGAACGGGCGAAGAAGGCATCAGCGGCGACATGGCAGCCTGAGGCATCCGACCGCGATCAAGCACCGGGCTACCATCCCCTCCATCGCTTCGTCGCGACCTCTGTGCCTTCGTGCCTCTGTCCCTCCGTGCCTGCTGCAATGATTCTTCTCATCGACAACTACGACTCGTTCACCTGGAACCTCGTGCAGCGGCTCGGCGAGCTCGATGCCTCGCTCGACCTCCAGGTTGTCCGCAACGACAAGATCACCCCGGCCGAGGCCGAGGCGATGGGGCCGTCGCACGTGATCATCTCGCCCGGCCCCTGCACGCCCAGGGAGGCCGGCGTCAGCAACGACATGGTGCAGCACTTCGCTGGGCGCGTGCCACTGCTGGGCGTGTGCCTGGGGCACCAGTGCATCGGGTTCACCCACGGCATGGCCGTGCACCGCCACGGCCGCATCATGCACGGCAAGACCAGCCCCATCCATCACGACAACACCGGCGTCTTTGCGGGCCTGTCCAACCCCTTCATCGCCACGCGCTACCACAGCCTCGTCGTGCCGCTGGACGCCGTGCCCGATCACGGCGACTGGGCCGTCTCTGCGTGGACCGAGGATGAACTGGAGGACGGCAGGCGGGCCAAGGTCGTCATGGGTCTGCGGCGGGTCGCCGCCAACCCCGCCGATGCCCCCCTCGAAGGCGTCCAGTTCCACCCCGAGAGCTTCCTGACAGAGGAAGGCCCCACGCTTCTGGCCAACTTCCTCGCCATGCAGGCCCCGACCTCCGCCTGATCCGCCTTTCACTCTGTGCCTCTGTGCCTTCGTGCCTCTGTGCCTTACTCTTCCTCCCATGCCCGACACCACCACACCCAACATCAACCACGCACGCGGCGTTCTCTCCGAGGTGCGTGACGAAATGATCGTCTTCACCAAGCCAGAGACGGACTACCAGATTCACCTCAACGTGCTGATGACGCCATCAACGCCCGTCGGCAAGCGCATCGTCGGTACCATCCGTGCCGAGGCGCGTCGTGTGGACGTCTGCGGCACAGGCGGCGCGTACGTCGAACCGGTCTACGGCAGGCCGCGCCGCGTGCAGGGCGAGATCATCGCCGTGGACGCGTCAGGCGGCACCATCACGGTGCACGCAGGCTTCGGCCCGTTCGTGTGCAAGCTGTCCGACGCCCGCCAGCGAGCGGACCACTTCAACGTCGGCGACTTCGTCACCTTCGCCGTGCTCCCCGGCGCGACGTTCACACCAGCCTGATCCATCATGCTGCCCGGCATTTTCATGGGGGCGTTGCTCGTCGTCGTCGGTGTCTTCATCGTCCTCGGCGTGCGTGCATCCATTCGAGCCAAGAAGGCCCGCGATGCAGGCCTGGCCGACTGGGCGGTGCAAGCCGGCCTTGTTCACGAAGACAAGGGTGACAAGGACTTCCGCAAGGCCTGGAGCGTCCTGCCCGAGATCCCGAATCAGGGCGAGATCCACCACCTGATGTACGGCGAGATCGACGGCACCTCCGTCACGCTCTTTCGCCATCGGTACGTCGTCAGCACCGGGCAGACGACAATGGTGATCATCCACTGGGTCATCAGCTCCGACATTCCCGACTGGCCGGAGTTGCACCTGCGCAAGCGCTCCGGCTTCGCGAAGATGCTCGGCGCACGCAGCAATGTCGCCAGCGACGCAGCCTTCGACCGGCACTGGGTCATCAAAGCCAAAAACCCTGGGTTCGCCGCGGCCATGCTCCGACCGCACGTCATGCAGCTGCTGAGCCCGACAGCCCACGGCACATCACCGCGGCAGCACCGGCTGGCCTCCAAGCGTCTGCGAGGCTGGCACCTGCTGCAGGGCAAGCTCTGCGCGGTGTATCGCGGCGGCATGCAGCCACAGGACCTCGATGCAGCCGTCGGCAACCTCATCGCCGTGCGCGAGGCGATCGCCAATGAGCAGCAGGCCAATCAGCTCATCGGCTCGGAGACGTGACCACGCACCTCATCTGGGGACTGGTCCGGGCGGATCGATCCGTCCTTCGGCTCAACCTGCCCCGAGATGGGGAGCGCATCATGGGGTGCATCGCCGCGCGCATCATGCGGCTGCGACGGCCCTGAGCGCCTGGACACATCCGTGTTTTCCTTTGACGCGATCATGACTGTGCTCCTGCAGCGGGTGCTCCTCCATCGACATCTATGCCATGCGCGCAGCAAAGACGCCACCCGCCGCCGGGTGGTACAGCGCTTCACCACAGAGGTGCAGCGCTTCACCTCACGCTGATCTAGTGTTTCTCTTGGCGCGCATCCGCGTCGCGCACCGCGCGGCAGAAAGCCGCGATGCGCTGCGGGTCCTTCTGGCCTGGCGAAGACTCGACGCCGCTCGATACATCGACGGCGTAGGGACGCACGATGTCGATCGCTTCTCCCACGTTCTCCGGGGTCAAACCACCCGCCAGAATCAAGGGGTGTGCGCTCTTGTCGCGCACCGCGGCGAGCGCATGCCAATCAAACGTCTCACCGGTGCCGCCCGTCGAGCCGTCGATCAGGAGGCCGTCGATCTCATCGACGAGGCTCCATCGCTCCAGTTCGTCCTCGATGGTCGCCGCCTCGAACTTGATGGCCTTGAGAATCGGGGCACCGACGTCGCGACAGGCGCGCACGCGCATCTCCGGTTCCTGCCCATGCAATTGCACGATGTCGAAGGGGAAGATCTCACCCGTCTCGAAGACGCCTTCAGGCTTTGGGTTCACGAACAACCCGACCTTGGTGACCATCGGCGGCAGGAAGCACGCGATTCCGTACGCCTCCTCGGGATCGATCGCCCGGGGCGACGCACCGACGAAGACGAATCCCAGCGCATCGGCACCCGCTTCCACGGCGGCCAAGGCCGATGGAGCATCGCGGACGCCACAGATCTTGATGCGGGTGCGTGCGCTCATCCAAGCTCCTCCCGCAGGGTGGACGCCAAGGCCGCTTCCTGCTCACTCAGCCGTGCATCGTCCAGCGCCTTGAGCAGTTCGGTCGCCCGCAGTGGATCGTTGAGATACCGCGCGTTGATCAGGGCGAGCAGCAGGCGCACGTGGTTGGCTTCACGATCGTTTCGATTCCTGGACAACAGCAGCTCGTACGCCCGGGCCGCGTCGTCGTGTCGCCCTTCCTCGAAGAGCTGATTCCCGATCAACTTCTGCTGATCGCGCGGCAGCGACTCATCAGGGCGCAGCTCGAGCAGGTCGAGATACATCCGTGCCGCCTCGCCCGGCTTGCCATCGTTGAGCGTGCGCAGAATTGCTGAACGGCGCTGCTGTACATCGGCATCAACTGCCGCCTCGCGCTTGGAGACCTTCTGGGGTTTGGCGACCCGGTCGGTGTCCGACGTCCACACGCCGCCCTGGCCCTGCTTGGTGGTCAACTCACGGAACTGGCGTCGGCGGTGCGCCTGGCGCCCGATGCTGAAGAGGTCGTACGGCTCGCGGGCCAGCACACGGCGCCACAGCAGAACCATCGGCACGGCGGCCCCGAAGGCATAGCCGCCGAGGTGCGCAGCGTACGCGACACCGCCACGTCCGAGACTTGAGAAGAACAGATCCTTCGCGATAGCGAAGGCAATGAACCACCACGCGGGGAAGGAGAAGACACCGATGATGATCAGCAGCAGCAGGACGCGGACTCGGGTCAGTGGAAAGAGCACGAGGAACGCACCGGTCACCGCGGAGATTGAACCTGATGCGCCGAGCACGGGTGCATCGCTGAAGACATTGTGGGCCAGACCCGCCGCGACTCCGCCGACGAGATAGAAGCCCAGAAAACCCACACGCCGCAGGCGATCCTCTACCGGTGGGCCGAAGACCCACAGGAACAGCATGTTGCCGAGCAGATGCATCAGGTCGGCATGGAGGAACTGATACGTGAGGAGCTGCCACCAGTGCCCGTCGGGGCTCCCAAGTCCGTAGAAGATCAGATTCATGTAGGCCGGTGACTCGTTCGGCCCGGTGTTGCGTTCCATCAGTGTCTGGCCGAGAAAGACGGCGAAACAGATGCCGATCAGCCAGTAGGTGATGAGCGTCGGTCGCGTGCGCGGTCGATCTGTGCCGATGGGAATGAACATCGTCGGGTCAGATCGTAGCCGGATCGAAGACGCGTCCGGCGAAGACGCGCGTCTCGATCAAGGAACTCGACCAGTTGTAGATCAGTCGCCCCACCAGATGCTCGTCGTGCCATGTCTCGGGGACGCGCAACACCAGCACATCCGCCTGACACCCCACGGCGAGGCGACCACCATCGGTCCAGCCGACGGCTTCGGCATTGCCGCGTGTGATCACATCCCATGCGTCTGCTGGTGACGGCACGGCTGCCTTCGGTGCGATGGTCAGCTTGCGCACCTTGGCCGTCTCGATCATGCCTCGAGCCACCCGTGGCATCGCGATGTCGGAGCCGGCGGCGACGTCGCTTCCCAGCGCAAAACGCACACCGTGCTCACGGGCCGCGTCGAGATCGAAGAGCCCCGACTGCAGGAAGATGTTCGCCGCCGGGCAGTGCACGACGACCGCTCGCCTTGCGCGGATCATCTCCCACTCATCGGATGACAAGTGAACGCAGTGCGCCAGCAGGGTCCGATCGGTCAGCAGGCCGAAGCGGTCGTAGACGCCAACATAGTGCGGCTCGTCCGGGAACAGCTCCTTGACCAGTTGCACCTCTTCGAGCGACTCGGACAGATGCGTCTGGATCAGGACCTCTGGCTGCTCACCCGCGAACCACCCCGCTTCGGCCAGCAGTTCAGGTGTGCACGAGACCGCGAAGCGCGGGTTCAGTGAGGAGCGGTGCCGAGACGCGTCGGCCCCCTCCGGCACCGGGATGATCGGCGAGGGAGTCGGGGTCATGCGGGCCCGTTCACGATCAGCGCCCGTGAGATCCTCCGGAGCGGCGCGGTCCATCGCGACGCGTCCGGCGGCGGTGCGCATGGGCGTGCGCGACGTCAACCAACCGATGACGTCGCGCCCGATCTCCGCGTGCGACGTGAGGTACGCCGCCAGGCCGACGGTGCCCTGCATGGCTGCGCGCCGAACGGCCGTTCGGGCCATCGACATCGCCTGTCCTCTGCCCCACCAGATCTCCGCCGGAAAGATGACTTCGTCGAGCCAGCGCAGAAGATGCATGCCATCGCACCCAACGCTGTCGATTTGTGGGAAATGCAGGTGCGCGTCAGTGAAGGCGGGACAGATGACCCGATCATGCGCACCGAT
>JBCBTA010000073.1:0-10316 GCA_039818905.1 Planctomycetota bacterium | reverse complement strand
GGCGAACCCCGCAACACCGTGCTTCACAACGGCAATGCACACGTTCTATCACTCGCGGATCTCTCGCAGGATCGTGCTCCGCGGGCAGAGGTCATCACAGCCGCCGAGGAGATCACGGCTCATCGAGCGGCGGCGTACGTCCATCACGCATCACGATCGGCTCGTCACCGGATGCACCTTGCCCGTGGAATCGATCATCTTGCCGCTCTCACCTCCACCGTCCCATCAGGAGCTTCGGCATGAGTCCGGCCCGACGCATTGTCCTCGCCGCGCATGGATGCGGGGATGACTCCGACCAGAATGCGCTCGTCCGCGCCCTCGCGCAGGAACTCCGCGTCGTGCTGGAGACGGATGTTGTGGCCGCCTTCAACCTCGGGACACCGGCCTTTGAAGATGCCATCGCGCCGGCGGCAACAACCATCGTCGTGCCGATCATGATGGCGGACGGCTACTTCACCAATCAGGTCCTGCGACCCCGCGCAGCCGCAGCTGCGCGTGCCATCGGCGCACGGACACTGCAGTTGCCGCCGCTGGGTACGTGGTCGGAGCTGCGCGAGGCGTTCGTCGCGTCGGCCACGGCGTTCATCGGTGCACTGGAGACGCCGGCGCACGTCATCGTCGCCGGTCATGGGACGCGCCGGAATCCTGACAGCGGCACGACGACCATCAGCCTGGCCTCGACACTGGCAGAGAAGCTCGATCGCTCGGTAGGTGTGGGGTTCATCGACCAGGAGCCGCAGCTCGATGACGCGCTTTCTGCCGCGGGCGGGCACAATGTCTGCATCGTGCCATGGATGCTGGGAGGTGGCGGTCACGCGCTCGAGGATGTCCCTGCAGCCGCGGCTGCATACACGGCGCAGACAGGCGGACACGTGGACGTCGCTCCCACCGTCGCACAGCTTCCCATCCTCGCACAACTGATCGAGCGGCGGGTGCGCGACGCCGGGCCGCTCAGGCTCGCGACACGTTGCAGCACGCTTGCGAAGATTCAGTCAGCCCAGGTCGCCGACGTGCTGGCGGGCGTCGGGATCGACGTCGTCGATGTGGATGTCGTGACGGACGCCGATGCGCAGCTCACTATCCCGATCGAGGAACTCACCGGCGTGTCGCCGTTCGCCGACGAACTGATGGCCACGGTGCAACGTGGCGATGCAGACATCGCAACCCACTCACGCAAGGATGTCGAGGCGAATCCGGATCTCCCACTGCTCGCCTACCTGCCGCGGCATGATGCCGGAGAGTCGCTTGTCGCCCGTGACGGGCGCACGCTGGATGATCTCCCCAGCGGCGCACTGGTTGGCGTCTCGAGCCCCCGGCGCGCGTCGCAACTCCTGAAGCTCCGCGGCGACCTACGCGTCGCGCCCATCCGTGGGCCGGTGGACGCCCGTATCGAGCAGGTCAACGCCGGAGTGTTCGATGCGACGCTGCTGGCGGTCGCGGGCATCGAGCGGCTAGGGCTGGGACACACAATCACGCAGCGCTTCAGCCATGAGCAGATCATGCCCGATCCCGGCCAGGGAGCGATCGTCATCCAGGGACGGCAGGCCATATGGGCACGTCATGTCGATCATCTTCCGACGAGGCATGCCGTCGAGGCGGAGTTCGCGTTCGCGGAGGCCGTCGCAACGAACGATGCACCACTGCTGACCGCAGCGTTCGCGGTCACCGATGAGCGTGGGATGATCGAGCTGCACGCCCGCATCATTGATCCCGACACGCACGAGCAATTCGATGGCCATGTGACAGGTCATGATCCTGCTTTACTCGGCATTGCACTTGCCCGTGACCTCCTCGAGAGCGCAGGGCTCCCGGAAGGAGCAACACCATGACGGTCCGCGGTGGCAGTGTGTATCTCATCGGAGCCGGCCCTGGGGACATCGGCATGATCACGGTTCGGGGCATGGAAGTCCTTCGCCGTGTGGATGTGGTGATCTACGACAACCTCATCGCGTCCGGCCTGCTCGATGAAGCGCGGGCGGATGCGGAGCTGATCGATGCGAGCAAGAAGCCGCACGACCACACGCTCGATCAGCGCAGCATCGAGGCGGTCATGTTGGATCGAGCCGAGGCGGGCCTGTCCGTTGCTCGTCTCAAGGGTGGTGATCCGTTCGTGTTCGGACGTGGCTTCGAAGAACTCGAAGCGTGCGCCGCTCGGGACATCCCATGCGAAGTCATACCCGGTGTGTCGAGTGCGCTCGCCGGCCCCGCAGCGGGCAACATCCCAGTCACTCTGCGTGGTGTTGCACGGGGTTTCGCGGTTGTCACCGGCCACAGCCGCGATGACGACCCGATTACGCGCGAGGATCTCGCACCGTACGCCAACGCCGAGACACTTGTGCTGCTCATGGGGGTTCGTGCTCTTCCGACGATCGTCGCCCACCTCCGTGCACTCGGACGCGCGGCGGATACCCCTGTCGCTGTGGTTGAACGGGCCTGGATGCCGGGGCAGCGTCAGATCAGCGGCACGCTCGAAACCATCGCTGATGCCGCCCGCACCCATGCATTGCGATCTCCTGCGGTCATCATCGTCGGTGATGTCTCTCGAGCGCCGGAGCGCCTGGCATCGCTCAATCGCCCGCTGGCGCAGCAACGCATCGTGGTGACGCGACCCGACGCAGCAGCGGGCGAGCTGTGTGATCATCTGCGCCGTCTCGGCGCTGACGTGGTTCACGCCCCGCTCATCGAGATTCAGCACATCGAGCCCGACGCCGACTGGACTACCCACCTGTCACAAGCGGACTGGCTGGTCTTTTCGTCGAGGCAGGGCGCTCGAGGCTTTACGAAGGCGCTGCGTCGGGCCGGGCTGGATGCCCGGGCCTTCCCACAGGCGCTCATCGCAGCCGTTGGCCCGACCACAGCGCGCGAACTGGAAGCCAGCGGCCTGCATGTGGATCTGATCCCGCCGGTCTATCGCGCGGCATCGTTGATCGATGTCATGGCCCAACACGTCCAGCCGGGGCAGCGGGTTGTCTATCCCAGAGGCACGCTGGCTCGACATGAGTTGCCGGACGGTCTTCGTGCCGCGGGATTCGTTGTGGATTCGTTCGATGTCTACCGAACGGAGCTACTGGAGCCGGACAATCGTGCACGCGAGGCAATCGAAGCAGGTGTCGATGCGGTGCTGTTCGCATCACCCTCAGCGGTCACCGCGTACGTCGATGCAGCGCTCCCGGCGACGTGCAGCAGCTTCGTCTGTATTGGCCCGACGACTGGGCGTCGTGCCATCGATGCCGGTCTGACGCCCGTCACCATCGCCGACACACACACGGATGCAGGGTTGATCGATGCCCTGCTCCATGCATCAGCCGAGGTCACAGCATGATCCTGCGCGCACGAACACACCACGACGTCACTCGCCGGAGCCGCCTGCGCCGGACGCCGGGGCTCCGGGCCTTGGTCCAGGAGACGCGGCTCAATGCGGCGGATCTTGTGGAACCGATCTTCGTCGCCGAGCAACCGGAGGACGCCGGTCCCATCGAGTCGATGCCGGGCGTACAGCGCGAGAGTCTCGCGTCGATCGGCGCTCGCGCCCGCGCAATCGCGGACAGCGGCGTCCGGGCGGTGCTGCTCTTTGGCATCCCCGCGACCAAGGACGCCTGCGGCAGCTGTGCATCGGATGGCGACGGCGTCATTCCGCGCGCGATCGAGGTGATCAAGGACGTCGTTCCGGATCTCGTGGTGATGACCGATGTCTGCCTGTGCCAGTACACAGCCCACGGCCACTGCGGGATCCTCAACGAGGACGGCATCGAACTTGAAGCGACGCTTGATGCTCTCTCGCGCACGGCTCTTGCGCATGCTCGCGCCGGCGCTGACGTCATCGCTCCGAGCGCGATGCTCGATGGTGTGGTGCAGACCATCAGACAAACGCTCGATGCGCACGGATTCCCCGACAGGGCAATCCTCGCGTACGCGATCAAGCATGCGTCCGCCTTCTACGGCCCCTTCCGCGACGCCGCCGACTCGGCGCCGTCGTTCGGCGATCGGCGTGCGCATCAGATGGATCCGGCGAACAGTCGCGAGGCACTTCGCGAGGCGGCTCAGGACATCGCCGAGGGCGCTGATGCCGTGATGGTCAAGCCGGGGCTGCCGTGCCTCGATCTGATTCTTCGGGCACGCGATCTGGGTCACCCGGTCGCGGCGTATCAGGTCTCCGGCGAGTACAGCATGGTCGCAGCCGCGGCACGGACCGGCTGGCTCGACGAACGGGCCGTCGCCCTGGAGTCACTCACCGCCCTCAAACGCGCCGGGGCGGACATCATCATCACCTACTGGGCGTCGCGCGCCGCCCACTGGCTTCGTGAGCAGTCAACATGAACACGCACAGTTGGAACACCCGCGCCCGTGCAGTGACGCCTGGCGGCGTGCACTCCCCCGTTCGGGCCTTCAATGCAGTCGGCGGGATGCCGACAGTCATCGAACGCGCAGCCGGCGCGTACCTCTACGACGCCGACGGGCGCGCGTATGTCGATCTCATCGGCTCATGGGGCGCGGCGATCCTCGGCCACGCCCACCCCGCGGTGACCACTGCCATTGGTGCGGCTGCACATCGCGGGGCGAGCTACGGCTTGACGGCGCCGAATGAGATTCGCCTCTCTGAGGAGATCGTTGCGCGTGTGCCGGGGTTGGAACGTGTGCGGTTGGTCAACTCGGGAACTGAGGCGGTGATGAGTGCGCTGCGCCTCGCTCGAGCGGCAACCGGACGCGAACGCATCATCAAGTGCGCAGGCTGCTACCACGGGCATGCCGATGCGCTGCTCTCCGATGCCGGCTCCGGTCTTGCCACGCTGGGCATTCCTGCGTCGCCAGGCGTCCCTCAACACACTGCCGAGACGACCATCACGGTCCCCTTCGGCGATGCCGACGCCGTCGCCGCAGTCCTCGAGGCACACCCGACCGACGTCGCAGCCGTCATCGTGGAACCTGTTGCGGGCAACATGGGCGTCATCCCGCCACCTGTGACATATCTGAATCGACTGCGCAGACTCACGGACACACACGGCGCCCTGCTGGTCTTCGACGAGGTGATGACGGGGTTCCGGCTCGCGCGCGGTGGCGCGCAGGAACGGTTCGACGTCACGCCGGACCTCTCGACGTTCGGCAAGGTCATCGGTGGCGGCTTGCCCGTGGGCGCCTTTGGAGGGCGAGCGGACCTGATGGACCGCATTGCGCCGGCAGGACCGGTGTACCAGGCGGGAACGATGTCCGGCAACCCGATTGCCACCGCTGCGGGCCTTGCAGCGCTTTCGCAGCTGGACGACGAGGCGTACCTGAAGCTCGAACGGACCGGAGCCACACTGGAGCGTGGCCTAACCGAGGTCTTTCGCGACGCACAAGTGCCCGCGGCAGTCCAGCGGGTTGGATCGATGATCTCGGTCTTCTTCAGTCCATCCCCGGTGGGCGACTTCGACGCGGCCTCGACCGTCGATCGGGGCGCCTACACCGTGTTTTTCCAGTCGATGCTGACGTCGGGCGTCCACCTGCCGCCCAGCCCACTGGAAGCATGGTTCGTCTCTCTAGCGCACACTGATCGTGAAATCGACCGCATCCTCGAAGCCGCCGCGACCGCCGCGCATGCGCTTTCCCATACATCACTTCTTGAAGGGATCACCCCATGACCACGACACGGACTCACTGGGCACCGCCGCGAGGTCAGACGTATGAGCTGCTGCCGGAGGCCATTGGCGGAACGCCACTGGTGCGTCTTCAGCGGATGCAACCCGAGGGAGGCGCGGAGATCCTGCTCAAGCTCGAGTCGGAGAATCCCCTCAAGAGCGTGAAGGACCGCCTGGCGCGTGCGCTCATCGAGGCGGGAGAGCGCGATGGGCATGTCACCAAAGACACGCACATCGTCGAGCCAACGAGCGGCAACACCGGTATCGCACTCGCCTTTATCTGTGCGGCGAAGAACTACCGACTGACGCTCACGATGCCTGAGTCGATGAGCCTCGAGCGTCGGGCATTGTTGCGACAGTTCGGCGCGACGCTTGTGCTCACGCCAGCAGAGCTCGGCATGAAGGGCGCGCTCGAGCGGGCCCGGGAGATTGCCGCATCGCCACCGGACAGCGCGCCGGTCTGGGTGCCGCAGCAGTTCGCGAATCCTGCCAACCCGGACATTCACGAAGCGACGACAGGCCCTGAGATCTGGGCGGACACGGGCGGCCGAATCGACGCCATCGTCGCCGGCGTCGGCACGGGCGGCACCATCACAGGTGTGACGCGCAGCATCCGTGCCCACAACCCGAACTTCCAGGCGATTGCCGTGGAGCCGGAGGACTCGCCGGTGATCTCCGGAGGGGAGCCCGGGCCGCACAAGATCCAGGGCATTGGTGCGGGCTTCATCCCACAGAACCTCGACGTACAGCTACTCAATGGCGTGGAGCGGGTCACAAATGAGGACGCCTTCAAGACGGCACGCGAACTCGCACGTGTCGAAGGGATCCTGGGTGGGATCAGCACCGGAGCAAACCTCCACGCTGCGCTGCGTGTGGCACAGCGCCCGGAGTTTGCAGGCAAGCGCATCGTCACCATCGCTTGCTCCTTCGGCGAACGGTACCTCTCCACACCGCTGTTCGAATCGGAAGCGACCGACATCGGGGTCTGAGGGAAGACCGAACAGGAGCTTCGCGAGATCGTGTCGGGATACCGGCGCCGGGCGTGTTCGTGACCCGGACGCCGATGGCTTTCTCGACTTCGTGATCGAACGCCCCGAATCGGTGCACACGGAACCTGCGAACACGCGTACGTGGAAACCACACCAAACCCAACGACGTCCGGCATGACCTACGCCCGTGCCCGCCTGTGGCTGGGCATCACGACCGTGGGCGTGATGGTGATGGGCAGCGCCGTGTTGCTTGCCTTCGACATGCCCGACCGGCTCGCGCGGGGCTGGGGCGATGACGTCCTCTCCGACGCTCTGGTGCTCGCCGCGGCGGTCCTTATCTACGCCCTCGTGCAACTGCCCTTCGATCTGCTTGGTGGTCTCATCCTGCCCCGACGCTTCAACCGGCTGGACGCACCCGCACCGGCGACGCTCCGCCGCATCCTCGGCGCGGCGGTCCTGCATGCCGGCATCATCTGGACGATCGCGATGCTCCTTCTCGCCGCGGGCAATGCCGGGCGTCTGCTCGGCGTGACGATCGGAGGACTGCTTATCTCGATCGCTCTGCTCGCGCTGCGGCCAGCACTCGGCGCAGTCATTGGCAACGTGCGCCGAAGCAGCGACGATCCCGCGTCCATGCGCGCTCCCGATCAGGGCTTCACCGGTGGCATTGAAGGTGTGGTGCGACCGGCCCGCATCATCGTCCCCGAGGCGTGGCGCGCGGAGCTTGGCGACATGGGCCTCACGCGCGTGCTCGCGCGGCGGCAGGCCGCGATCGACGGCGGCTCCTGGATACGCGGGCGCATCCTCGCGCTGACCTTCACCGCCACGGGCATCGCGGTGGCAGGCTTCACCGCCGGCACCGGAACGCTGGGGAGCCCCGAGGGCATCATCCGGCTGGCCCTCTGGTTCACGCTGTGGTCCTTCATCGGGCTGCTGACCCTGCCGACGCTGTCACGCTGGGCGGTGCTGCAGGTCGATGCGTCACTCGACGGCGATCAACAGGATGAGGACGCGTTGCGCCGCGTCGATCGACTCGGCGACGACGAGCCGCGGCGACCGGCCTTCATCGAATCGATCTTCCACCCGGTTCCCAGCGTGGACCGGCGCGTCGGCAAGGCCCCACCACGCGGGCCGGCCTTCTGGGATGTCGCGCGCACCGCACTGTTCGTCAGCTCGGCCGGCCTGAGCCTGCTGGGCCGGGCCGTGCACTGCAACTGCGGCCGCCCCGCGCTGTGGGTGTATCCGCCGATGGCGTAGATTGACGGGAAGTCAGCCGCCTCGCGCACGGTTTGCTCGCACCCGACCGCAACCACTGCCGATCGCTGAGACTCAATCTCAGCCGTGGTACCTTGTACGCTCGACCCAGTCGTACTTCGGGCGCTGCAGAACTCCCGCTCGTCGCACGATTGCGCACGACGAACGCCTCTGGAGATGTTCCCCGATGTTCCCCAGACTCATCACCGCAGTCGCAGCAACGTGCACGCTGTCCTCCGCGTCCCTGGCATGCTACGGCGTCATGCACGAGTGCCAATGCGCCGGCGGCGACGATGCAGCGGCTGAGGCTGGTCCCGAGCCCTTCTTCGATGGTGCGCCGCTGCGCCTGACGTCGCCCGAGCAGTTCTCGCGGGCCGGGGAGGCCTACTTCTCACCGGATCGCAAGTGGATCATCTTCCAGGCCGTACCCCTTGAAGAAGAAACCGGCGGCTCACCGGTGTACGCCATGTACGTCGCAGCCCTGATCTACGACGCCGACGGCGCACCCACCGGCATCGAACCGCCCATCCGCCTCTCCGCGAAGGGCTCGGCCAACACCTGCGGCTGGTTCCATCCGACCAAGCCCGGCGTGGTGCTGTACGGCTCGACCATCACGACTCCCGCAACCGAGGACAACGCGTCGTACCAACGGGAGAATTCGCGGTACTCCTGGGAGTTTCCGAGAGAGATGGAAGTCGTCTCACAGACTGTGAGCGAGATCGTGAAGCGCGAAGTCACCAATCAGACGTGGCGCACCGAACTCCTCGCGCGCCCCGACCTGGATACACCCGTTCCCATCTTCTCGCGCGACGGATACGACGCCGAAGGCTCCTGGTCACCCTGCGGCAGGTTCATCCTCTATACCCACGTCGATCCCGGTGACGAGGATGGCGATCTTTATGTCTACGACATCGCCAAGGATGCGCACACGCCCCTCATCACCGAGCCCGGCTACGACGGCGGGCCCTTCTTCTCTCCCGACGGGACGCGGATCACCTATCGGTCGGATCGCGAGCAGAACGATCTGCTCCAGCTCTTCGTCTCCGATCTCGCCTTCGGACCGGACGGCTCCCCCACCGGCGTCGCTCGCGAGACGCGCCTCACCGATGACGGCCACGTCAACTGGGCGCCCTTCTTCCACTATCCGTCCGGGGATTACCTGCTCTACGCGACGTCCAACGTCTCGCATCGAAACTACGAGATCTTCGCCATCGCGGCGGATCTCACGCCGAACGGACAGCGCCCGACGCCCGTGCGCGTCTCCAATGCTCCAGGCTTCGATGGCCTGCCTGTCTTCTGCCCGGCAGGCGAGTTCGTCATGTGGACCGGCCAGCGCGATGCGCCCGAGGCAGGCGGCCGCCGCTCGTCGCAGCTCTACATCGCGCGCACGACGTCCGATGTCCCCGATGGGCTCACACTGAACAGCGAACGTGCCATCGCCTCGGTCTCCTCCACACCCGTCGCCGATGCCCTTGCTTCGGTGTCACCCGAAACGCGCACGTTCGGCGAACATGCCACGATCCTTGCGAGTCCCTTCATGCAGGGCCGCTTCCCGGGAACGCCGGGCATCGAGCGGGCCGAGGCGTACATCGTGGATCGATTCCAGTCGCTGCAACTCGCGCCGGCCTTCGGCCGCGGGCCGGATGCGTCGTACTTCCAGCCCTTCACCTTCACACTGCGATCACCTGGCGAGGAAGACGATGAGAACAAGGCGCCCATCGAAGCGCGGAACGTCGCAGCGATCCTGAAGGGCCGCGGCGAACTCGCATCACGATTCATCATCCTGGGGGCGCACCACGATCACCTCGGCTTTGGTGCGCACAATTCGCGAGGGCCCGAGGGAGCGTTGCACGAAGGGGCCGACGACAACGCGTCGGGCACCGCCGGCGTGCTGCTCGCAGCAGAACTCCTGACGCATCGCTACGCCGCGATGCCGCCGAGCGCCGATGCCCGCTCGATCATCTTTACGACGTTCTCTGCAGAGGAAGTGGGCCTCAACGGGTCGCGGCACTTCGTCAAGAACCCGCCGCGGCCGATCGAGCGCATCGATCTGATGATCAACTTCGACATGATCGGGCGCGTGACCGGTGATCGTGTCTCGGTCTCCGGCATCGGGACGTCGCCCGTGCTCACGAGCCTCGTCAGCAGGGCAGCTTCGAACACGCCGCTGACCATCGTGCGCCCGGAAGGCCTCAGCGCCCGCTCCGACCATGCTGCGTTCTACGACGCCGAAGTGCCGGTGCTCTTCTTCATGATCACACCCGTCCACAGCGACTACCACACGCCGGACGACGAGGCCTGGAGGCTCAGCCCGCGCGGCGGCGCACTGGTCACCACACTTGCCGCCGACATCGCCGAAGCCGCCGCGCAGCTGTATGACGAGTTCACCTTCGAGGAAGTCGAGGGCTACGACCGGGGTCCGGCCGTCTCGATGGGCGGCATGCGGGTGCGCTTCGGC
>JBCBTA010000072.1:0-10317 GCA_039818905.1 Planctomycetota bacterium | reverse complement strand
GCGAACCCGGAATAGACCAACAACCGTATGAGTTCGTGAAGTGTGCATCGGGCACTCGCAAGACCACGAACTGTCTTGCGAGATGAAAGGAGACCTCTGATGTTCGCCGAGCATGACCGTCTCTCCGCCGCGGTCATCCGCAGCCTGAAGCGAGGCATGCAGCGCTGCTTCTGCAGCGTCCATCAGCCGGCTGTATGAGATTCGGTCATGCTCGGCGAACATCAGAGGTCTCCTTTCATCTCGCAAGACAGTTCGTGGTCTTGCGAGTGCCCGATGCACACTTCACGAACTCATACGGTTGTTGGTCTATTCCGGGTTCGCATTTCGCGAGTTTGACGTGTCCCCGGGGGCGTCCTTGCGCTGCGGCACGGCGTTTTCCTGCCAAAGTGGCACGCGTAGCACGGCCAGATCAACGGTTTCGCCATTGGCGTAGTTGAAACCCCCCAATGTCCCGACAGTCGTCATTTCCGGCATGTCCTGCAGCATGTCGTGCGGCACGATCAGCGTCGCGCCAGGGTGTGCGCGCATCCACTCGTCAAGCTGTGCGCTGCCGAGGCGCGCGAATCGTCCACGCGTCAGGAAGATCATGCTGTCCTCGTGATAGCGCACGCTTCCAACGGGATGCGCACGTTGTGGGTCGGCTTGATCGACGAGTTCCATGAGACGCGTGGAGATCCACATGCCGCGCATGTTGGGAAGGACAACGCCGAGCAGAAGAACGATCGTCACCAGCGCTGCGCCGATCGCCAGGATCTGTGCGCGCACCATGCGCCACTGCGATGCCATCCGCAGCGCAACGACCGTGAGACCGAGCGCACCGGCGCCGCCGGCGAGTGACAGCAGCGCACGTGGCAGCGGCATCCAGCCACCTTGCCCTGCGATGACCGTGCCGGCAATGGGAAGCCCGATGATGGCAAGGCCGACGAGCAACCAGATGACGAAGCCGAACTGCGCGCCGCGGCGACGCTGCTCGACGACCCACCACGCTCCGGCAATCACCGCCCGGGCCGACAGCAGTGCCACGGCTGGGTACATCGGTAGGACATAGTGGGGGAGCTTGGTGCTCATCAGCTCGAAGAAGATCCAACCGGGAACGAGCCAGCACAGGCAGAAGAGCTCCGCGCCGTGCCCGACCGAGCGGCTGCGCCAGCGGGCTGCGAGGCGCCCGCGGCGCGTGGCCGCGTCGCCCGGATCACACCGCATGGCGCGGGAGCACGCGCGGACCACACCCATCGCGGTAAGCAGGCACCCCGGCCAAAACATGACGACGAGCAGCACGAGGTGATACCCCGGCGGTGCCCGGTGGGCATCGATCGCGTCGGTGGAGTGCTTGCGGATTTCCTCCGCGGCGAGCGCGAGGTATGCCTGCAGCCCCATCGCATGGTGAATCATGATGAGCCACGGCGCGAGGATGGCGCAGGTGATGCCGAGCCCGAGTAGGTGATGCCAAGGTCGGATCCACCGCCAGCGGCCGGAGACGATGGCGAGTGAGGCGGCGCCGAGCAGGACGACCATGGGCGTCACCGGCCCCTTGGCAAGGATGCCGAGTCCGACGAAGGCCCACACGCACAGCGCAGGCAGCAGCGATGGGGCTCGTCCCGTCCGTGTGGAGCGCCATAGGAACCAGAGCGACGCCATCGCGGCGCACGTTGTGGTCATCAGCAGATGGTCGGCGCGCGACTGGTTGGCTTCCCACGTGACCATGGGAGCGACGGCGAGCATGGCGCCCGCCAGCAGACCGGTGCGTCCGCCGAACATCGACGTCCCGATTCGCCAGGTGATCAGCACAGTGATGCACGCGAGGATGGCCGACGGCACGCGGTACATCCAGATGGCATCGCGCTGCAGATCTCCACCGGTCAGCAGGCGAGCTGCGCCGGCTTGCAGCCAGTAGATGAGGATGGGCTTGTTCAGCCGCGGCCTGTCCTGGATGCGTGGCACGACCCAGCCTTCGAGCGTGTCCGATGATGCTACCTGGCGGCTGGCCTGCGCGAAGCGCGCCTCATCTCGATCAATGACCGGGATGGAAGCCAGTCCGGGCAGGAAGGAGAGTGCGCACAGCACGACGAGCAGCGCGCCGCCGATCCATGAGCGGGCCTTGCGTGCTGTGAGACCGCGGTGCTTCGTCGAGATGTCACCCGGCACGATTCGCCGTGCCTTTCCCGGATCCGAGGATGCAGACGAGGAAGGCCAGCGTGCTGGCGATGGCGAGCTTCCAGACGAAGGCGAACTCCCACAACCGGGTCAGCACGTTCGGTCCCTGCTCGATCATCGCGTCGGTGTCGATGAACATGCCCCACACCGGCTTGTTCATGGCGAGCACGGCGATGAATCCGACGAGCAGTGATGCCACCGCGCTGGCGGCGTTGCCGCGGCGGGTCAGGACAACGGTGCCGAAGACGCCGAGCAGTCCCGCGTAGGCGAAAGTCATGACGCCGAGCGCGAAGTCGATGAGCGTCTGGCCGCCCTGTCGCTGCCACAGCACGCACAGACACGCGAAGCCGCCGAGGACGATGCCCCATAGCACCACGCCGATGCGTCCGACGAGCAGGTAGTGCCTGTCGGTGCGATCGGGCACGAGGTGGCGGTAGAAGTCGTTGACGACGGTGGAGCTCATCGAGTTGAGTCCGCTGTTGAGGCTGCTGAGCCCGGCGGCGAAGAGGCCGGCCATCATGAGTCCACCGAGCCCGGCGGGCAGCTCGCGCAGGATGAAGCTGAGGAAGATGCGCGTCGAGTCGAAGACCTCGTAGGTTGGCGCGGCTTCGCCCATGACATCAGGGCGCTGATAGAAGACGAACAGCAGCAGCCCGACGATCATGAACAGCGCGACGACGGGGATGGCGACGAGCGTGGCGCTGATGACAGACCACGCGCCGCGAAGAGCGTTCTTGCACGTGAGCATGCGCTGGACGAGGTCCTGATCCGTGCCGTAGGACGCGACTCCCATGAGCACGAACGCGGTGATGCATGCGAGGAAGCTGTAGGGGCGGGTGTAGAATTCGTGTTCGTGGATGTTGTGCGCGAGGTCGAGCACCTGCAGCTTGGAATGGCCGTCAGGCGCCTGCGCGTCGCGGATGGTCTCGAACGCGGTCGCGGCGCCGCCTGGGATGCGGTCGAGAAGAAGCCAGATCGCGGCGATGATGGCGGTGAGGAAGACGGCCATCTGGATGACATCCGTCCAGATGACACTGCGCACGCCGCCGGCGAGTGTGTAGGCAATGCCAACGACCGTGATGGCGCCGATGGCGAGCATGATCTGCCATGCGGGGATCAGGCCGTCAGGATTGGCGGCGGTCGAGGCGGGTTCGCCGAAGAGGATCAGCGCTGCCGGGATGCCGACGATGAAGACGCGCGCCCCACTGGCCATGATGCGTCCGATGAGGAACGCCGTCGCGGCAGCTCGTCTGCCGGTGGTGCCGAAGCGCTGCTCAAGCAGGCCGTAGGGCGTGGCGACCTGTGCCCGATACAGCCTGGGGATCAGCAGCCACGCCACAAGGAGCGCGGCGATGACCATGCCGAAGTTGCTGGCGAGGTATGTGAGGTCGCCGGTGTAGGCCTGCTGCGGCCCGCCCACGAAGGTCGCCGCCGAGAGCGAGGTCGCGAGCACGCTGATCGAGACGGCCCAGACGGGCATGCGTCGGCCGCCGAGGAAGAACTCGCCGGTGTCGGTGGCGGCGTGGCGATTGAAGAGCCATCCGGTGACGAGCAGCACGATGCCGTAGAGCACCAGGATGGCCCAGTCGAGCGCAGCGAAGCCGCCCTGCTCGGCGAGTGTGAGCGGGATGATCATGGGGTATCAGCCGTCGTGTGCGCCGTGGTCATGGCTGGTGCACCGAAGAATACCCGCGTCGCGGGATCCCGTGCGGCTTGGAAGGTGTGAACTTGAGCGTGTGCATGCGTTGTGCCGATGGATCGATGGGAGATCCGGCGGGTTCGACGCGGGACGTAAGGCGATGGCAGAGAAGAGCACGCAGGACAACGGCATGTCGTGGCGCGACAAGCTCCACGAGATCGTCTTCGAGGCGGACACACCGGCGGGCAAGGCCTTCGACGTCGTCCTGATCGTGGCGATTCTGACATCGGTCGCGGTGGTGGTGATCAGCACGCTCAAGTGGGCTCAGGGCTCGCCCGCCAAGGAGATCTTTCTCGGCGTCGAGTGGATGTTCACAGCGTTGTTCACGGTGGAGTACGTCCTTCGGCTGTGCATCGTGCGACGGCCGCTGAAGTACGCATTCTCCTTCTTCGGCATTATCGATCTGCTGTCGATCCTGCCGGCGTTCATCGGCATCTTCGTGCCGGGTAGCGAGCGTCTACTCGTGGTCCGCACGCTGCGGCTGTTGCGGATTTTCCGCATCTTCAAGCTTGCGCGGTACCTGTCGGAGGCGACGGCGCTGCGGCAGGCGCTGCTTGTGAGCAGGCACAAGATCGCCGTCTTCATCACGACGGTTCTCATCGTCGTGCTCATCGCCAGTGCAGTGATGCACCTCGTCGAGGGTGGAGACAATGATGGCTTTGCGTCGATGCCCAGCGCGATGTACTGGGCCATCATCACCATGACAACGGTCGGATACGGAGACGTGACGCCGACGACCGTGGTTGGAAAGTTCATGACCGCGATGCTGGTCCTGGTTGGATACTCGATGATCATCGTGCCGACGGGCATCCTGACCGCCGAGATGGCGGGCTACGGCAAGCCCGGATCCATCACCACGCGCGCATGTCCGGGGTGCATGCTGGAGGGGCACGATCGTGATGCAGCCTTTTGCAAGCGCTGCGGCGAGCCGCTGCACGGCTGATGCGGTGCGCGGCGCATGAGCCAGCGTCGGTATGATCGGCGCGCATGTGCGGGATCTCCGGCATTCTGGCGGTCACACAGGAGCAGCGCTCGGTTATTCCCGAGGCGTGGCTCGACGTGCTCGAGGACGCGATGGCGCATCGTGGTCCGGATGGTCGAGGTCGGTTTCGTGATCACACGTCATCCGGGAGTCGGCGCACTGAAGTCGCGCTCGTGCACCGGAGGCTGAGCATTCTCGATCACGGCGGCGGGGCCCAGCCGATGGTGAGCGCCCCCGCCCGCGGAACGCCCATGGGAGACGCGGCGCGGTTCCTGCACGCGAAGCCCGGAGAGCGGCCGTCCTACACCGAGGTCGCCGGCGCCGATCTGCAGGCAGTGGTGTTCAACGGCTGCATCTACAACCATCGTGGGCTGCGTCGGTCCCTGGAGGAGAAGGGCCACGCGTTCACGAGCGACCACAGCGATACGGAAGTGCTGCTGCATGGCACGCGGGAATTCGGCGACGGACTCGCCGATGCACTTGACGGGATGTACGCCTTCGCCGTGTGGTCTCGTGGCGTGCTGACGCTCGCGCGTGATCCGTCCGGCGAGAAGCCGCTGTACGTGACGCGATGGATGGCGGGTGAGACGGAGTTCTTCGCCTTCTCCAGCGTCGCGGCGGGGCTGCTGGCGCTGCGGAAGGTCGCCGGCGTGGGCAACCTGCCGGATCCACGTGTGGCGGCGATGTGGCTCAAGCATGGCTACTGGCACGAGATGCCGGTGCGCGACGTGATGGAGGTTGGGCCGGGCGTGACGAGCGTCATCCCCGGTGCGTGGCCGCTTGAGGCCCGGACGACGCTCGAGGTTCGTCCGCCGGACGACCGGGCGCTGACGACCGGCTCGGTCCTTCCGATGCTGGAGCAGGCTGTGGCATCGAGGCTCGAGGCCGATGTCCCGATCGGGTGCTTCCTGTCCGGCGGTGTGGACTCCTCGGTCATCGCGGCTCTGTCGCAGAAGGCGCTCGCCTCACATGGGATGCGCCTGCGCACGTTCAATGTGAAGATGCCGATGGAGCGGATGGACGAGTCCCCGTATGCCCGCGCGGTTGCGGAGCATCTCGGGACGGAGCACATGGAGCTGACGTGCAATGTCTCGGCGGCGAAGGATCTGGTGACGCTGATCGGGCAACTCGGACTGCCTTTCGGCGACAGCTCGCTGCTGCCGACCACATGGGTCTCCGCGGCTGCGCGCGAGCATGTCACGGTGGCACTGGGTGGTGACGGTGGAGACGAGCTCTTCGGTGGGTACGACAGGTACATGCTCAACCGCAAGCTGCATCGGCTGCGCGGCCCGCTGTCGATCATGCGCCGTATGCCTCGATGGATGCGGGGCGTTCGGCTGGGCGGTGATCTTGGGCGCATCACGACGGCGGCGCGTCATGGCGGGTATGACGACATCCTCACGATTCTGCGCACGCCGCACATGCACGCTCTGCTCGGGTCGGATGCGGCAGAAGCGTTCATGTATGAGAGCTATGGCGCGTGGCAGTCTTTCGCGGATGCGCGGCAGGACGACTTCCGCCGGTATCTTCCGATGAATCTGATGCGCAAGGTGGATACCGCCGCCATGTCCGTCGCCCTGGAAGTGCGGGCGCCGATGCTGGAGCGCAGCCTCGTCGGCGCAGCATTGTCGGCGCCGATGGATGCAGTGCTCGCAGGTGAAGGACCGAAGGGGATGCTGCGGCAGGTCGCACGAACGCTGGTGCCGCGAGAGGCGATTGATCGGAAGAAGGCGGGCTTCGGTGTGCCACTCGGGCTGTGGTTCCGTGAGGACTTTGCGGGCCTGCGCTCGCTGCTGCACGACACGCTGGAGTCTCCGGGTGCGTTCGATGCGACTGGTCTGGACGTGCAGACCAGCGCGGTGGCGCAGCTTGTGGACGAGCACATGCGCGGGCGACGGGATCACGGCAAGCGGCTCTATGCGCTGCTGGTGCTGTCGCTGTGGTCACGACTGCTGTAGCTGGCGGCCTACATGCGACGTGCGCGCATGCGCTCGCTGAATGTCTCCAGCCGCTCGACGCTCTGCATGATGCGCTGCTCGGAGAGACGTCCGTCGGCGATCGCGCTCCGGATCGAGCCATGCATCTCGGGCGCGGGACACGGTTCGACGTGAAACAGGTTGTTTGCCTCCAGCGCGATGTCCGCGCCGGCCTCCAGTGCGCGGACGGCGGCCTCGGATGCGGAGACTCTGTCGGCGATGGCTCGCATGTCAAGTGAGTCGGTGAGCACCAGGCCATCGAAGCCCATGCGCTCTCGAAGGAGCCCATGGATGATGGGTCTGGAGAGGCTGCAGGGCCACTGTGGATCAAAGCCGCGGTGCACGAGGTGACTGACCATGACGGAGTCCGCGGGGGCGGCGGCCGGCCCCTCCGTGCCGAGCAGCAGGTGGTACGGCACCAGTTCGTCGTCCTCGACAAAGGTATCGGTGATGTCAACGAGGCCCATGTGTGTGTCGCCGCGGGCGGAGCCGTGGCCGGGGAAGTGCTTGAGTGTGCAGGCGACGCCCTCGGCGTGCATGGCGTCGATCTGCTCGGCGGCATGCTGCGCGACGCTTCGGGGATCGCGTCCGAAGGAGCGCCCCGCGGCGGTGTGTCCGGGTCCGTCGGGGTTGACGGCGACATCGATGCACGGCGCGAGGTTCATGTCGATGCCGGCATCGGCGACCGTCCGCGCAAGTGTGCCCGCAGCGGCGTGGCGCAGGTCATCCGGGAGCGCAGCGTAGTCGCGCGCGGCGGGCGATTCAGGGAAGCCGCGGGCGGGATTGAGACGAGCGACGCGTCCACCTTCCTGATCGATAGAGATGATCAGGTGTTCACCCAGCCGTTCTCGCAGGTACGCGCACAGTGCGCGGGTCTGCTGTGGATCGATGATGTTGCGCGGCGCCGCGAGGCGTGCGGCGGCGTCGTCATCCCCGGCTTCAAGCCGCCGGGTGCGCTCCGGGACATCGACATCGAAGAGGATGATGCCGCCGACATGGGCGCCGGCGCACGCATCGAGCTCTCGTTCAAGAGTGGGATCGCCGGGCGACGAGCCACGTATACCGACCCAGAGCAGCCGTCCGATCGCCTGATCGATGTTCACGGCGTCACCTTCTCAATCAGCACGTACGCGGTGCCTTTGGCGCGGACCATCCATGCCTCGCTGAGTTCGTCGCGGAGATACGTCGTCCGAGCGCGCGATTCGGGGCTCAGCGCCGGGTCCAGCACGAGCGCGTTGCCATCCTCGTCCAGGCCGTAGAGCACCATGATGTGTCCGGTCTCGGCTCCGTAGGGCGCGCCGGTCAGTTCGCCCTCGGCAAACGTCACGGAGATCGCCATGGGTCCAACGGTCTGCAGGTGTGATCGCACCGATGCCCAGTCTGAGAATCGCATCAGCGTGCCGGAGACGCCGTGGGCAAAGGCGGTCTGGATGGCGCGGGGCCAGTTGCCGTAGACGTCGAACCGTTCGTCGTAGACGTCGCCGATGACCATGTCGAGTGAGGTGTCCACGCCGCGAGCTGCGATGAGCATGCGGAGCGAGAGCGGGCTGCACAGTCGGCTTCGAAGCCCTTCGTCCTCGACGGTGTTGGCGAGGAATGGTGTCGGGTTCTCGACGCGTCCGGCCAGCCGCTCATCGAGCACGGTAGGTCGAAGGGAGTGTCGATGGGTGGTGACGAGGTCCAGGCGGTGCAGCGTGGGCGCGTGGTTGCCCGATGCGGTGACGCGAACCTCCACGGCGTCGAGCGGCTCGATGCCGACGAGCGTATCGATGACAACGCGCGCGACGGGAGCGTCGTCCACCCAGTTCGCCGCGGCTCCTCCGGCTTCGCCGATGGAGAGCCAGGGGCTCCAGTCACCCGCGGGTGTGCGGGCTCGGATCTGCAGGTGGGCTTGGGTATCCGGCGGCAGATCGACGTTCCACGAGAGGATCGCCTCGGTGAACGTGTGGCGTGGCTGGATGCGACGGCTCGTCCAGCCGATGTCGGGATGCACCTCGACCGGATCGGTCGCGAGCGCGTGCGCTTCGTGGCCCCACGGCGAGGGCGCTCGCGTTTCGTATCGTCCAAGTTCGCCGACAAGCTGCCGCGCTGTGGCTTCCGCGATATCGGCGAGTGCCCGGTGGGCGAGGTCGTACTCATAGATACCGTCGTTGAGCGTGGCGTTGTCGTTGGTGTAGATGCACGCGGCGAGAAGGAAGGCTTTTCTGGTCGGGAGGTGCTCGATGAAAGCGGCTTCACTGGAGAAGCCGTACGCGAGCCCAATCTTGTTGGAAACGCGCCACTCGGACTTGGGCGCGATGCGCTCCAGCCCCGGCCGGAAGAAGTGCGGCCAGTCGTCATCGAAGCGTTCGGGATCGAACCGCGGGTTCCCGCTGGCGCTGGGATCATCCGTCATGGCAGCGATGAGCAGAGCACGGTGCTCATCGAGGAGCTCGATCCCCGGCAGCCCCAGATCGATGTCCGGTCGCACGATCATCGCAACGAGGTTGAGCAGATCGCGGAGCCGGATGAAGTTCTTGCCACGCAGCGCCATCGGCGCACCAATCTGCACGCCGCCACGCCCGACGTGCGCTCGGCCGATGGGGTGATCCGGTGCGCCGGGGAGTGTCGCGAGGATCTTCGGCGGCTCCAGCACACCGGTTGTACGAGGATTGATGTGCAGCGCCGGTGGGTCGTCGCCCAGGGTGATGCCGGGCGCCATACGGTTCTGCTGCGCGGATCGAGCTTCCGCGAGTCGGTGCACGATGTGCGCCGATGCGAGCCCGGCCTCGCGCATGGAGCGATTGACGTTGTCCTGGCCGGCAAACTCGTAGAGCCGATTGAATGCGGCATTATCCGACGCAATGATCGACTGACGGACGTCGTGGCGCACGGTCAGTCGTCCGGTCTCCACGTTCGTGGCGTCATGGGACTCGGACTGCTCTCCGTCGAAGAGCGGCGCATAGGTCATGGGTGTGTCGGTGTTGATCACCGGACCATGCGTCGCTTGCAGTGATGCGATGTGCTGTAGTGCTGCGACCGCTGCGCAGAGCTTGATGGTGCTGGCGGGGTACCACCGTTCTGCATCCTCGCGGTACGCGAAGCGACGCAGCGAGGGTGTGCCGTCATGCTGCACGATCTCGGCGATGTGGATCTGGAGCCGATAGCGCTCGGGCTCGGCGGCGATGCCGCGCAGGGTCGGGCTTGAGTCGAGGATGTGTGGGAAGGGATCCGCCGCGGGAGGTGTCTGTGCGGTTGTGTGGTGCGCGATCATCAGGACGACGAGTGCGAGGATCCAGAGACGGAGCATGAGCGGATGGTACTCCGGAAACAACGCAGCCCCGGCGCTCGATGGCGAGCGCCGGGGCTGTCGGGGTGTTCATCAGAGGATTCGGTCAGGAGCCGACGCAGCCAAAGTCGTTGGCGAGGATGGTGAAGTCGGAGAGGTTGACGCTGCCGTCGTCGTTGAGGTCGCCGAGGCCACGGCTCTCACCGTTGCCGAAGGGCAGGCCGGTGGCGCCGAAGTT